>JBGTDO010000001.1:0-16775 GCA_041748235.1 Akkermansiaceae bacterium
TGCCAACTGGCTCAAAGCCCGCAGCAGCAAGCCGGAGGGAATGGCAGCCTGACTTCATAGGTGTCATAGATCTGAAAACTATGACTCTTTTGAAACGGGCGGAGCAACAACATGTGCAAGGCGCTGCAGACTACGCTTACGAAGAAGCGTTGGCAACACTGGAGGAAGCACTTTCCGCCTATGAACTTGAATTGAATTCCCTGAAGACTTCGATTCAGGAACTTCCAATCGAACTCGATAACACAGCAATTGTCGCATTACGTGGATACCCCATCCCAGAATCTGGCGCGAGTGACTCGTCCCTCGTTTCCTTTTTCAACCAAGCGTTCACACTGGCAAAAGAGAATCCGAGCAAACCCATTCTTCGGTTTGCTGTCGGGCGCATCAAGAATCTCAAAGAAGCACCCAGCAATCCAAAACTGGTACAAGACTTGGTGCTTCAATCTGCCACAATTGAGCCTGGCGTCTGGCGGAGCGCTATTCCAATTTTGCAACGGTTACATGCGAAATCCAACCTGCCAGAGGATCCGATACGCAGCGTTATTGAAGTTACGATTAGACAGCAGGCACCCAGGCAACACAGCAGTGAAGTTGCGTGGGCGCTGTGGGCGGCTCTGGTTTTTGGAATCACTCTCAGCTCAAAAGCAACAAAGGCCGTAATTCGGATGAAGGACGATGTCTGTGCCCTTCTTTTGCTTCACGCACACGAAGAGGGTCTAGCGACGTTCGATACATGGTGCATCAAACACATCTCAGAACTCGCAGATCCGGCCGAGCTTTACGGCGAGCATTGGTTGTTCAGTTTCGAGGCGGTCGCCAAAAACTGGGTGACACCTTCGGCGGGCAATTTTTTGGCCTCTGATCCTGTCTTCGGCTTCCTTAACACCCAAGGAATCAGCTTCTACGATAAAGCGACCCTCTCTACTGCACGCACCGCCCATATGGGTGCAACGTCTGAAGCAGAAGAATATTCCTATTTCAGCCAAGGTACCAGCGACGATCTATTTAGCCTATTCGACGACTATGACGATCTTGACGACGAGTAAGATTCGAATGCAATGACATTCCCAATCCACCATATTTCCATTCACATCACGATCGGCGCTGGCCTCCCCGGCGTCGGCTTCACCCGCGCCGAATGGAACGCCATCAAGGACATGCAATCCGACCCCATCGACTTGCATCCCAAATTCACATCCACAAAGACCATGTTATTTTACGTTGGCGAACTCCCCCTCCACGAGCTTATCGCTAGTGGCTACTTTAGGGCGATTGGATTAACTAAGGTGCTGAACATTACATTTTCAAGGAAGTCACAACGGCTCGGGAGAAGCCTTCACCAAAGCTGCTCCAGCTGGATCTCAAGCACGCGGACGGGCCGATCATTTGGAGGGAATCGTCATGAGTGAAGAAACTCCGAAGAAGAAGTGGGACACTAACGACAACCCTTGGTTAGGACGCATACCCAATGAAGCACCAATCCCGAGAGGCCCCAGGAGATCCAGCTCGCGACAGCAGCCCTCACCGTCCAAGATTCCAGAGGCAACCCGGACTTCCCCACCGGCACCAAAGAACCCGCCGAAACTCAAGAGTGCAGTCTCTCATCCGCTTCTTAAGCCCCTGCTTAAAGCCATCAGAAACGGCACGGCACTTCCCCGTGGAATCTCCGAGAATCTGATAACAGCGGCCATCCCTTACGGATCTACAGGAGAGACACCGCTTCATATAGCGGCACAGATCGGCAGCCTAAGCAGCTTTCCTGAAGAGTTGCTTCCCTCCGATTCGATATTGGTGGCAGACCAACGCGGAGCGACACCACTCCATCATGCCGTGGACTGCGGGATGCTTGATCGCGTGCCCACCCGTCTCCTAAGCCGCAAGACACTTCTAGCCAAAGACAACGATGGCTTGACTGTAGCGGACTCGATTGAGGCGCACGGCATCATTCATCAGCTGCCAACAGCGCTACAATTTCTTTCCCGTGCCGCGGCACTGCGGGCAGTCGCGACCAAGCTGGAGGAGGCATTCGGCGAAGCAGAGAGTTTCTACCGCGGGTTTGTGTCGGATCTGATCTCTGAAAAGGAATTTTCGGAGATTACCTCAAAGTTCGTGCAGAAATGGGCAGAACGCTCTATTGAACTGGAGCTTGATGATGAGCAGGCTGGAGCTGTAGCTGAATTCGGCACGCACATCCAAGTCACCGCCCGGGCAGGCAGCGGGAAGACCCGCACTCTGGTGGCGCGGGCATTGTTCCATATCAGCCATTGTCGGATTCCAGCTTCAAGCATCTTGATTCTAGCTTTCAACAAGAAGGCGGTGGAAGAAATTCGTGAACGGCTGTCCAAGTTGCTTTCCGAGGAGCAGATGCCGCACGTGCTCACCTTCCATGCATTGGCCTACCGTATCGTCCGGCCTGAGGAGGATCTGATTTTCGACGAAGGCGAAACCAAGGAAGGCCAAGTGTTCAGCTCCACCATCCAGAGGATCATCGACGAGGGGATGCGTCAGGGAACCCTGGAAGAAAAATTGCGCGAACTGATGAAAGCCCGCTGGGCCGCAGATCTTGAGCGGATCATCTCGCTGGGATTCAACCTCCCCCAGGAGGAATTCCTCGCGCACCGCACCAACCTTGCCCGAACCACTATGAATGGCCGAAGAGTGGATACAGAGGCGCACAAGCACGTCGGCAACGTCCTGCTGCGTCTGGGACTTCGCTACAGCTGCCGACGAGGCATCCACCGGGCTGCGGGCACCGCGTATGCCCCGGATTTTTCCCACTACCACAAGGAAACCGACCAATGGTTCCTGATCGAGGTTCTCGGCGAGGATGTCTCGCAGGTCAATGCCGCCCGGCAGGCATTCTGGAATTCCGAGCGTTCTTCCAATGCACATCTGATGCAATTCACGGCTGAGGACTGTCAGGATCCGGACGCTATACTCGAACGTGTGACGAGGGAATTTGTCAGTCTCGGGATCGCCGTATCACCCATGAGCGACGACGAGCTGTGGATAGCACTACGGGACGACATCATCCGTGACTTCACCAAGGCGGTGAAGAACTTCATTTCGCGTTGTCAGAAGGAACTGATTTCGCCTGATCGGCTTGTCGGAATGCTCCCGGATTCCGATCCAGAACTATGGAGGTGGAGACAAATAAGTCCTTATCGTCATGTAAGAGAGCCAACTGTTGAAGGAATGCAGGTTCGTTTCTGGCGGCTTTGCAGCAGGATCTATCGACAATACCGTCATGTTCTTGCCGAGTCACATCAAACCGACTTCGACCAATTGATGCTTGATGCCGCCGGAATGATTCGCGAAGGAAAGACCGGCTTTTCTTCCGACCGTGGCCGCGGCGACATTCGCCAGATCCGACACCTTCTGATCGACGAGTATCAGGATTTTTCCCACCTGTTTGATGAATTGAGAAAATCCATCATCGCCCAAAGCCCGGAGGCCAACTTCTTCTGCGTGGGCGACGACTGGCAGGCGATCAATAAGTTCGCAGGTTCGGACCTGCGGTATTTCACCGGCTTCACCGAGACCTTCGAACCGTCGGTGAGAAAGCTTATCACCCGCAACTACCGGTCATGCCACAAAATCGTGGAGATCGGAAACCGGGTGATGCAGAGCGAGGGCGAGCCATCCGTTCCAAGCAGCAAAGACCAGGGTGATATCTGGCGCGTCGAAGTCGGCATCTACGGCACCCTGTCCGAAGCAGAGGAAATCGTGGTCGAGGAACTCGGCGATGATGCGCTTGCCATTATGCGCATCGCCTCGGACTGCACCTCACGAGGTGAAAAGGTGGCAATCCTTTCCAGAACCCGTTCCGTGACGACATCCGAGGTGGTGTTCAAGCTGGAGAGATGGCAGGAAAAGCTCCGCAGTTTCCTTCCGGAGAAGGCGCGTGGTCTTCTCGAAGTGTCCACCACCCATGGCTACAAAGGCAAGGAGGCGGACGTGGTTATCCTGCTCGACCCGGAAGCTTATCCCTTTGTGCATTCTGACGCGATTTTCAACACGATCTTCGGCGATACGTTCCAGAGCATTGGGGATGACGAGAAGCGACTGTTCTACGTGGGTGTGACCCGGCCGAAGAAAACCCTCTACCTGCTTTCCTATCCATCCCGCTATTCCGAAAACCGGCCTTACAGGATCCGGTTTTTGGAGGGTGCCTACCCTCCGCACTATGACATCAACCGCCTCAAATCCAATCTGCTCTGCGGCAACCGCATCGTCGTCAGGCTGACGAATCGGCCTGGCATCTACGGCAATGGCGGAACGTTCCCGATCAAGGATCAGCTCAAGAAATCGGAATTCAAATGGAACGAGGACCGCAAGATTTGGTCGATTTTCTTGGAGCGCGGATCGATCAGTTCTCCCTTTGAATGCATCCAGTATCTGAATGCGCAGCCGTGGATCAGGGATGCGGATGGAGTCGTCGCCACCTTTGTCTGGGAAGATCAGAAACATCGCATGGTGATCGATGGAGGCAGGGTGACTCCCGAAGGCTCGTCGAGTCCACTTCCGCAAAACCATGGTTCCGAGAAGAAGTCGGAGCACACGGAGCCGGTCGATAGAATTGAGCAAACCCAACCGAAGAATCCCCAGCCAAGCGACGCGGCCGGACAAACCAGACAACAGAATCCGGTCGCCACTTCGGCTGGAGTTTTTGAGACCGGTGTTGTCGGAATGAAGTATGGGGGTGGCATGGAGAAAGCCCGGCATCTATCGGTCGGTGATTTCGTGAGATTGCAAAGAGAACCCGGTAATCCTCACGACGAGAACGCCATTCAGGTCATGACTCCAGCGGGTGCGCGGATCGGCTATGTGTCCCGGCAGGTCGCGTCCCATCTCGCAGCGGGGCTGGATGCGTGGGGTGGCACTTCCCATGCCAAGATTGCATCAGTCTGGATACAGCCGCCGCCGCATTTTCTCGTCTCCATCCAAATCTGTTTTCCTCTTCCGCCCGGAGTGGCGATTCCCCGTGAGCTGGATGCGAACGTCAGCATGGATGACAACCCTTTCGGATCGGCCAAATCACCCACCGCCAGAGAAGGGCCGGTCGATTTGCCACCTATCAAGACGGTTACTCCAAACCCACCGAAGGGGCAGCATGAACAATTCGGTCCTCATGAGGTGACCCCAGAATTCCCGCATCAGGTTTATGAGATCTCCACATTTGCCGATAGCCTCTCTCCGCACCAGATCGAAGAATTAGAAGCCCTGCTTGAGCCACGACTTGGCCCTCTCATTGCTGAAATGTATGTCGCAGGATTTAGCGATTGGCCTGAATTTGGCTACGAAGGTAGGGATAAGGATGGCATCTGCACCGGATCCATGCTTGAAGTCGCTTGGCTCGGCTCCCGCATCGGGATATCGTTGCCGACGAACGAATCGCGCTCGTTCGCTGAAGCGGGCTGGAAGATCCTTCCCGCCGGCACGGTGACCGCAACCGAGCTGAGAAAGTTGTTTGGTGCGAGATTGGAATCTACACCAGTTAATGAGGATCAACCTGTCACGACCATCCCCGCCATACGGAACGTGCCACTCACCAGTGAGTTCACGGACACAAGCAACCGATTCAGGAACGGCCCATTTCACGACAGTGAGCCTGATGAGGATATTCCTCCGTTCTAGAGCTCAGAGATGAATCCATGCTCAGCTGCACCCTCACAAATCCGAATTCTCCCAACTTCCAAAGACGAAAATTATGACATCTGAACCCTCTTCGCCATTACAGCAGTGGATAACCGATTCCTTCGACAAGTTAAAAACCAAGGCGGAATTCTTCCCCGCCTATCAAAGGTTCATACTCCGTGAGATCGCAAAGCATCCTGAGTCTAACAGACTGGGTTTCCAAGAATTTAGAGATTTATCGGCTGACCCGGACGAACCGGAAGGCTGGACGTATGCCGAGTATTTGAGGTCGGAAGGATCGGAGTTCATGGAATATTTTACAGAGAGCATCGATGAGGGTCATCTCTATCCCTACGCGGAAGCCTACGGAAAGGAACGGCTCAATGGCAGCTTCGAGCTTCATGTCTCGGCAGCAGCTTATGAAGCTATTGGGGCGAACGACCAGAAGTGGACTGTTGAGAATCCCGGCTATCAGGATGTGCTTCGCGCATGCGAAGCCAAGGGGAAGGACGAGGCCTTCGCCCACCGCTGTGCCAAGAATTTATCGGCTCGTGAGTTTTCTTTTAAAAGAGCGTTCGAGGTTACGGAGGAATACGAAAAGAACATCGCCAAAGCCCTTTCCCAAGGGCGCTCGGCAACCTTCTCCGCCGCCTACGCGGAGGGTTGGAACACCTTCGCCCAAGAAGTGGAAGAGGTTTCGCTAAACTACGCTGAGTGCTTTGAAAAGCTTCTTGAAGCCAATAGGCCCTCTGATGAAGCGGATTGGATCGCCAAAATATATGCCATGGAGTTTATCGAGGGCTACGTCGATGAGAGTGATGGGAACTTGGAATTTGAGTTCGATAAAGACGAGGCGCTGGCACAGGCGGAATCGGCATACCGGTTCCGTGATCTATCGCCCGAAGACAAGAATCTGCCGTCGATATTCTTGAGAATCTGTCGCCGTAAATATCCCACGACTCACTCGAAGCAGTGGTTCGACGAGATTGAGACCCTGGCCCGCTCGGTGCTATCCGGGGAAACACAGTTGAACGATATCCCGCGTACTTCATACATGGAGTTACGCGAAACGGAGGCTCAGCTGGAAGAGTTTCAAAAGCCCCCACGCTTTAGCCGGATGTCAGAAGAGGATTTCAAGAGCTTCACTTCAAAATCGGAAGAGCATCACGACTTTTGGGAAGAAGAAGTCCGCTTCCGCGAGGACTGCCAGAAAAACGGATTCGACCCCACAGACCCGGAGGAACGTGCGCGCTACAAAGAGATCCTCAGTGAATCCGGAAACGCTTGGTGGGACGGACAAGACCCAGACGACCGCGACGGGTGGATTGACAATATGAATCGCCCTTAGCCAGATTTTTTTCCTTTCTCTTACTGGTTATCTTCGCAAAAGCTTCGAGAGGCTCACTTTTAAGATTCTAACATCGAAATCGACCACCAAAAGAACCAGAATCATGCTATACAAAATTCAAAAATCAACCGATCAACATACTTTGCTCGTTCCCCAGCCATTTCGAGGAATGTCGCTTGAAAAGGAACTGGAAGACCTCCTAGCGGCGAATCTCTGGGAAATGCTGGAGGGCAATGAGTTGATGCCTATTTTTCAAGAGCGCCTCTGGCAACCCGAAGCGGATATTTATGCGCTCAACAAGCAGGGTGATCTGGTAGTCTTCGAACTCAAGAGGGATCAAGCAGGCGGTGGAGCGGTCCATCAGGCTTTGCGTTATTGCGAGAAAGCATCTCGGCTTACCTATGATAACCTTCAAAACAAGTACCGTACTTACAAGGGTAGCGAGGATATAGACCTACAGGCCGAGCACCAGTCCATGTTCGAACTGGAACACAAACTGGATCAATCCTCATTCAACGGCAAACAGCATCTGATCGTCATAGGCAGTGCGGGAGACAAGGATCTTGTGAAGAACGTAGATTACTGGAAGTCGCAGGGAATCTCGTTGAGCTTTATTCCCTATCGAATTTATGAGATTGCAGGCGAATCCTATTTTGAGTTCTTTTCACTTCCGTATGACACACACGCCAATCCAGCCTTCTCAAAGGGAGTCATATTCGACACCAACCTGAGTTATGACGATGATTCTATTTGGTATATGTGCGAAAACGCCAGGGTCGCTGCCTACGGCGACCAAATGGGCGTGATTTACTCCCTGGGCCGAAATGATATTGTCTTTCTCTACCATAAATATCATGGAATCGTTGCGGCAGGAAAAATCGCGACAAGCAAAGTATTTGAGGATCCAGACGCTGAGGCGCTTTACTACAATCTAAACTGGCTGACGACGGTTCCAAAGCGCGGCGAGCCGATCAAGGCCATGCCCGCATGGCAGATCAAACAAGTACTCGGATACGGGTTCTTCTGGGCCCGTACCGTCAAAGTTCCGTATCTCTCAATCGAGGATTCCGAAAAGCTACTTGCAGCCTTAGTCGAAGTGCTTGGAACCAAGGCATCATAGGACTCGCTTCTGTCTATAATTTTAAGAATCCATGCTTCCCTCCGTCCTCACCCATGAACTCATGGAAGGCGTACGCGCTTTTCTTCGGGCGACATTTCCGCCATCGACGCCCGAGTTCAGGATGGCTTTTGAAGCGATTTTAAATGGCGTCGGCCGCGACAAGTTGTTCCAAGGCCCTTATCTGAGGGTCGGTCTGCCATTCCTACCGGGACGGGCGGACAAGGATTACTTTCCCCGGCTCCAAACCTCATTTCCTCCCTATCGTCACCAGGAGGAGGCCTGGGCGCGTCTGAGAACGGAGAATCCGCTATCGACACTGGTCGCCACCGGCACCGGGTCTGGAAAGACCGAATGCTTCCTCTATCCTATCCTGGACCACGTTCTCGCGAATCCCGCCCAACGGGGCATCAAGGCGATCCTTCTCTATCCAATGAACGCGCTTGCCGGCGACCAAGCCCGGCGGTTTGCGAAGCTGGTTCACAACAACCCGACCTGCTTCGGGAAGGTGCGGGTCGGCCTTTACGTCGGCGGCGAAGGCGACCGCTCCAAGCAGATGACCGAGGAAGGGGTGATCACTTGCCGGGAGGAAATGCGGAAATCCCCGCCGGACGTTCTAATGACCAACTACAAGATGCTCGATTACCTGCTGATCCGGCAGGACGACCGCAACTTGTGGGCGGAGAACGCTCCCGACACGCTGCGTTATCTCGTGGTCGATGAGATCCACACATTCGATGGAGCCCAGGGCACAGACCTCGCGTGCTTGATCCGACGGGTGAAGGCTCGGCTCAAAACACCTCAGAATCACCTTTGTGCGGTCGGCACCTCGGCAACCCTTGGCGGCGAGGGCAGCGCCGATTCCATGATCGAGTTCGCGAAGCTGATCTTTGGCGAGGATTTCGACAGCTCGGCCGTCATCCAAGAGAGCCGGAAGAGCGCCCGCGAACACATCGAGGATACGGACAATCTGGAGATCCGCTATTTCGAGCCTCCCGGACCGGAACATCGCGAAGCACTGAGGCCGGGTAGCTATCAGACCATCGGGGACTACATCGCGGCCCAAGCGAGACTCTGGTTCAGCCGCGACATCGACACCGACTCTCTGCCCGGCCGCGTGAATCTCGGGCGGGAGCTGCGGGGTCACAATTTCCTCCGCACCTTTCTCCAGCATTTTGAGAAACGGCGGGTTCAGGATGGAATCGAGGTAATGGTCCGGACGCCGGTCATCGCCGAAGAGGTGATACTTTCGGACCTGGCTTCGCGGCGTCCCCTTTGGGATGCGGAACATCATCGGTTGATCCTCAACAGCTTCATCTCGATGTGCGCACACGCCCGGAGCGCTGCTCACGTGGAAGCGTATTTCCTTCAACTCCGCTCGGAGCTGTGGATGCGGGAGCTCTCGCGGATGGTGGCTTCAGTGCATCCCACGCCACAGATCCGCTTCTCGATGGACCTGCCGAAGGATCACCCGCAGCGCCATCTTGCGGCGATGCACTGCCGCGACTGTGGAGCGATGGGCTGGGGAGGCGTGCAGAAGGCCAACGAGGACACGCTCAAGCCGGAACTCGACCTGTTCTATTCCGCGTTCTTCGCGAAGAATCCCGATCCGCGGCTCCGCTTTGTGTTCCCGGTAGAGGACTCGGTTTCCGGCATGCTCCAGGATGACTACTTCTGTGGTTCCTGCCTCAGCCTGTTCGAAAGCAAAGACGGCAACTGCCCTTCCTGCGGAACCAAGAAGTTCGATCCCCTGGCCCCGACCGAAGCCTGCACCTTCCGGGTGGAGAGCCCGCACCGCACGATCCAACGCCAGAATGTCCGCGTGGCGGACAAGTCCTGTCCGTTTTGCGAAAGCTCCACCGGAGTGACTATTGTCGGCTCCAGGGCCGCCAGTCTGACGAGCGTGGGCCTGAGCCAGCTCTTCGGCTCGCCGTTCAACGACGATAAAAAGGCGATGGCATTTTCCGACTCGGTGCAGGATGCCAGTCATCGCGCCGGCTTCTTCTCGGCCCGCACCTATCAGATTGTTGTGCGCACCGCGCTTCGGCAGGTGCTGGAAAAACTCGGCGGCGTGGTTCCGCTCGCCGAGCTTTCGAATCGTTTCCCTGCACACTGGCTTGCCGACCTCGGAGAGAACGGCTTCGTCGGCACTTTCATCCCCCCCCAAATCGAATGGATGAAGGAATTTGAAGATTTCAAGGCAAGCCACAAACTCCCCCATGGCTCCCGCCTGCCATCCCGGGTGGTGGATCGTTTGAAATGGGAGGTGGTGCGGGAGTTTGGCATGCAATGCCGCATCGGCCGCACCCTGGAGAAGAGTGCCGCCGCCGCGACCCACCCTGCCCCGGAACCATTCGCACAAGCCGTGACCGCGATAGTGGCGGATCTCCACGACATCAGCGGTCTGTTCGCCGGAATCGTCGAGGCCGATGTGAATCGCCTCGTGGTAGGCTTGTGCGAGCGTCTTCGAACCAATGGCGGGATACACCATTCGTTTCTTGATTCATACCTCGCGAAGCGCGGCGACGAGTATTTGTTCAACCACCACAACGGCGAGGCCATGCCCAAACTCCCACGTCCGGGCATGGGCAATCGTCCAATGTTCTTCGCGAGTTTCAGGGAAAGAGAATCTTTCGAACGCTTGATCAACACCGGAGGCAACCCGTCCTGGATGGAACATTGGGTTCGCAAGTGGCTTGCCTCAATCATCGGCGACCGCGCCAAGGATCTGGACCTGGGTCCGATCATCGAGCAGGTGGTGAAGGCGATCACCGCCTCCGGGCTTTGGCTGCGTCATGAGGTCACGAGGGCTGCCGGCGAATACGCGTGGTCTTATAATCCGGCAAACCTGCTAGTGTCTCGCGAGGTGTCCGATCACGCCTGCCAAACCTGCGGACATCAGGTCACCAGCAGCCTGGCCGCAGCGGGATGGTGGAACGGCGTCCCTTGCCTACGCCACAAATGCCCCGGTAACTATTTGGCATCGACCACGGCTGATAATTCCTTCTTCGGAGATCTCTACCGACGCGGTGACGTCGTCCGGATGAGGGCAGCGGAACACACCGGCATGCTAGACCGCCCCACCCGCGAACGACTGGAAAAGGAGTTCATGCGGAAAGAACCGGTCTCCACCGACGTAAATCTTCTTTCCTGCACCCCCACCATGGAGATGGGTGTCGATGTCGGCGATCTTTCAACCGTATTGCTATGCTCGGTGCCTCCCGAACAAGCCAACTACCTCCAGCGCGTGGGGCGCGGCGGCCGCAGGGATGGCAACAGCTTGGCCCTTACCGTAGCAACCAGCGATGCCCATGACCTGAGCTACTACGAGGCCCCGCTGAAAATGCTCGCAGGCGATGTCCGTATGCCGGCCATCTTCCTTCGGGCTCCGGCCGTGCTTGAGCGCCAGCTCACCGCCTTCTGCATCGACCGCTGGATCGAAAGCAGCCCGTCTTCCCGGATTCCGGAGAAAATGGAGCTGCTCTACATCCAACTTTCCCAGGATATCGACAAGGAGCAGTTGCTCGGAACATTCCCGAACGCGCTCTATCAATTTATCGAACTGAACCTGACACTGTTGATCGATGGCTTCGTGGCCATGTTCGAAAATGACGAACTCGACAAGGAGAGCATCGATTACCTCCGGGTTTTCATCCAGGGAGACAATCACGAGCAGGGATCGCTTTCGTACAAAATCAACAGCGCCCTCACCGCTTCCCACAAGGATCGGGAATCCCTGATGAATCGCCGGAACGCCCTGACAAAGGCCATCGCCGTTAATGACAAGAAGCGCCCTCGCGACGAGAAGCTCGACATGGATCTGGGGCAGATGAAGGCGGAACGCAAAGGCCTGCGCTCGCTGATCGATGAGATCAATTCCAAGCCCACCCTCAACTTCCTCACTGACGAGGGACTCCTTCCGAACTACGCGTTTCCCGAAGAAGGAGTGACGCTCCGCAGCATCATTCTGAGGAAGGCAGAAACGGACGACGAAGGGGGGAAAACCAAGAAACAGGAATTCGAGCACGTCCGCCCCGCGGAGGCCGCCATCACCGAACTGGCACCCGGAAATTCGTTCTACGTCGAAGGCCGCAAGCTTACGATCGATCAGGTTTCCATCGACAAGGACGAATACGAGTCATGGCATTTCTGCCGTTCATGCTCGCACCTCGAACCGGTGACCGCAGCATCAGAACAATTCACCGAATGCCCGCGCTGCCATTGCCAGGCATGGCGCGACACATCTCTCACCCAGCAGATGTTGAAGATGCGTCAGGTGTTCGTCACCGCTTGGGACAGCAAGGTTCGCAACCTCGATCAGAAGGATGACCGGGACCTGACGTCCTTCAACAAGCAGACTTCAATCGACTACGAACGGGAAGCCATTCGCAAAAGCTACAGCCTGCGAGCCGAGGGTGCGATTTTCGCCTTCGATTTCATTGATGAGATCACCTTGCGCGAAGTGAATTTCGGCGAAGACCGGATGGATTCGAACGTGATCCAGATCGGAGGAAAGAGCCTTCATGGCATCGGTTTCCAGGTGTGCGGCTCCTGCGGCAAGATCCAGTCCCGGCAGGTCAGAGCGGAGCGCCGTCATGACATTTCCTGCAAGAACTACGGTAAGGACATGGAAGGGCAGTCCTTTGAAAACACCTTCCTGCTCTACCGGGAGCTCAGATCCGAAGCGATCCGCCTGCTCATTCCGTCGCTCAATCAGGACGAAGGTCGAGACACCCAGTCATTCGTGGCTGGCATCCACCTTGGGTTGAAGTCGGTGTTCGGCGGCCATCTCAACCACCTGAAGCTCTCCGTCCAACAGCTTCCCATCAGCGGCAGCAACATGCGGTCCCAGTATGCCTTTATCTATGACAGCGTCCCAGGCGGCACCGGCTACCTGAAGGACCTGACCCGCAACGAGCATACCTTCATGCGAGTTCTCGAAAAAGCCAAGGACGCATTGACCGGATGCTCCTGCGTGAAGGACCCAACGCTCGATGGCTGTTACCAGTGCATCAAGGCCTACCGATTCCGCTTCGTTCACAACCAGATTTCACGCAGCACGGCCCTGCGCCAAATCGAAATCATCCTCGCCAACCGTGATGCCATCGAGGAACGCAGCCCGGATGATGCCCTAATCAATCCGCTTCTGGAAAGTGAGCTGGAACGGCGTTTCGTGGAATCGCTCCGCCAGATCGAGGGATTCCATTTAAACCCGGAAGTTGTGGATGGACGTCCAGGGTATCTACTGAAAATTGGCCACGCGGCGTGGAAGGTGATCCCCCAGGTCGAGTTGGGGCCAAAACAAGGAATCGAGCTCGCATCCCGCCCGGATTTTATTCTCAAGCCACTCCGCCCCAGCAAGGGGCTGCCAATCGCCGTGTTCCTTGATGGCTTTGCCTACCATGCGGATACCTCCCTCGATAACAACCGGATCGCCTCGGACCTGGCAAAGAGGAATGCCATCCGCATGTCAGGAAATTATCTCGTCTGGTCACTCACTTGGGCGGATCTCAAGGGACAGATGCCACCACCTGCAACCCTGTTGGCCGTTAACAGCGCGAACATCGCACCACTCCTAAAAGCCCTCGCTCCGGAACTCTCACACCTTCCGCTGCTCAACCAGCCCGAATGGAACAGTTGGCAGCTCCTGCTCGCTCATCTGAGCCACATGGCCCATAGCGGCGAAACCGAACCCATTCGCCAATGGCAATCCGCCGCCAGCATTGTTGCCTGCAATTCATCCAGCCGGGCGCATACCGATGAAAAAGCACTTCAATCCGCTTTGGAGCGGCTGATGCTGGGAGAATCTGCGGACCCCGAAACAGTTGCTTCAACACCCACATACGCCGCCAGCACCTCGGAGAACGGAATCTTCCGGCTTTTGGCAGCGGTGCCCGTGACCTCGTTGCAAACGAAACGCTTCGATGCGGCGTTCTGCGCCATTTGGTTCGACGATACCGGGGACAAACCCGCTGCCGAATTCCAACAGGAGTGGCAGGAACTTCTCAGGATGAACAATTTCCTGCAATTCACTCCCCGTTTCATTTCCCTCACCCAACACATGGTGGAGAAGGGCCTCGTGTCCAACGTCACCGCCTACCTACTGGATGAGGAACCGGAGTCCGTCGATCCTGAAACCGATTCCAAGCTCAGCGAAAAGCAGAGCGAGGAACTCGAGTTACTAGATCCTTCACTTCAGCCTGTTCTCGTGCCCCTGCTGAAATTCGGCTCCATCTCATGGCCGGAATTCGGCTATGAGGCCACGGATGCACAAGGCCGTTGCGGCACCTCCATGATTGAAGTGGCCTGGCCTCTTCAAAAAATCGGTATCGCGCTCCCAGCCAATGAGACCAAAGATTTTGAGGAGAACGGCTGGACAATCCTCCCCCTTGAAGATCTCGACTCCGCCGCCATCGAAACACTCTTCAACCCCAAAGCCTGAATTCCATGAATGCCATCAAGCCTGCCGTTTCCATCGGTGACTCCTTTCTGAAATCGATGTTCGCACTCCCCGATCACATCATGAAGAAGGTACGTGAAACGATCACCAAGTTCCAACATGATCCGACATCCCCGGGTTTAAACTACGAGAAAATACAAGGAGCAAAGGATCAGCGGCTGAGATCAATCCGTGTCGATCAGGACTACCGCGGGATCGTGCTAAAATCTGAGAAGGGAGATGCATACATCCTTTTGTGGGTGGACAAACACGATGATGCCTACGCATGGGCACGACGAAGAAGTTCAAGTGTGCATCCACTCTCAGGGGCGATTCAAATTGTAGAAATCCAGGAATCGGATCCGTCTCCTTTGGAAATCCCCCTCGAAAAACCGGGAGCGACTGAGGAGATGCCCGAAGTTTTCGCCTCATTTAGCGACGCGGACCTGCGGCAACTTGGTGCGACGGACGAGATGATTCCCTTGATCCGTTTGATCAAGAATGAGCCTGAGTTGGAATGTCTCCAGCGGAGGTTCACCCCGCAAGTCTATGAAGCCCTCTTCATGCTCGCGTGTGGCGAAGGCTTCGACTCCGTTATCGAGGAGATGGGAATCGAAACCGGAAAACACTACGCAACCGATGACTTCAAGACCGCTCTTGCGCTGGATTCCAACAAACAGCACTACGCTGCAATCACCGATGATGCGGAACTCGAATCAATCCTCAACGAACCTCTGGCCTTCTGGCGGGTATTTCTACACCCAAGTCAGCGGAAGCTCGTGCAAGCCCAATTCAACGGTCCAGCCCGCGTTCTGGGGGGCGCCGGCACCGGAAAAACCGTGGTCGCAATGCATCGGGCGAAGCACTTGGCCTCCCTTTGTGCTGAGAACGAACGGATCCTCTTCACCACGTTCACCAAATCGCTCATCCACGACATCAAGAAGAACCTCCAAAAGATCTGTTCCTACGATGAGATAAAGAAGATCGAAGTCATTCACCTCGACAAATGGGCGGAGAACTTTCTCCGCAGCAAGAACTACAAGCACCAGATCGCCTATGATGATCGCCACCCGCTACGGAAGAAATTGTGGAACCAAGCGATTGGCGCTGCACTCAGCGGCGACTTCCCCTCCGACTTCCTGCGGGAAGAATGGGAAAAAGTGATCCAGTATCACGATATCACGGAATTCACGGAGTATGCGTCCCTACCCCGGCCGGGACGCCAAGGCCGACTCAGCCGTCTCCAGCGAAAGGACATCTGGCCGGTGTTTGCAGAATACCGCACGCTCCTTAATGAGAATCAGATTTGGGAGCCCGCCGACATGTTTCGGGCCGCCCGTTCCATCCTAACCGCAAACGACCTCAACGCCGGTTTCAAGCACATCATCGTCGATGAGATCCAGGACTTCCATCCCCAAGCATTCCGCCTACTTCGTGCCATGATCCCTGCGGATCAGTTTCCTAGTAACGACCTCTTCCTGGTAGGTGACGGTCACCAGAACATTTACGGTCACCACATCATCCTCGGCCAGCTTGGCATCGACATCCGCGGCCGGGGGCGTCGCTTGAAACTCAACTACCGCACGCCGGAGGAAACCCGCCGCTGGGCGGTTTCAATTCTCCGCAATCAGGACATCAACGATCTCGATGGAGGAAAAGACAGCTCCAAAGGCTACCACTCCAGCATGTCGGGTCCCGAGCCGGTCTTCGAAAAATGTGCTTCATTTGATGACGAGGTAAACCGCATCGCTGCATGGCATGGCCAGATCCGGGAAAATGGTGGCGCGCATATCGCTTGCGTCGCGGTTCGGACAAATGACGAGCGTGACCAGTATGCCAAGGCTCTAAGTCAGAGGGGATGCCAAGTTCACGAGATTACTGGCGAATCCATGGACATCGACGATCCCGCACCGCTCCGTCTGGCCACAATGCACCGAATCAAAGGTCTCGAGTTCGATCATGTCTGCTTGGCTGCCTGTGATCCAGAGAACTTGGAATCCCTACCCCCACCACGCCAAACCGCCGAGCGTTGCTTAATCCACGTTGCAGCTACGAGAACGAAAAACTCGCTCCTCGTAATCGGACGGTAGAATCGTAAGCGGGGTCCGAAGCGCCTTTCGTGGCTTGTTGCTCCAACCGTTTCATAGGGTGTCATAGTTTGCAGATCTATGTCACCTATGAGTAAGCGGGGTAAACTCGACCCCTGGCTCTGTTCAGGCGACGCGGCTCTTGCG
>JBGTDO010000002.1:0-4982 GCA_041748235.1 Akkermansiaceae bacterium
GTTCCGGAGTGTAGCGCAGGCGACCCTGTCGGTCGGTCTTCAAGATGGATTCGTTCATAGGCGTCATAGGTTGGTGAACTATGACGCCCTCTGAAATACGCCGGCCAGAATTTTCAAGCGGCGCTACAGACCCCGCTTACACAACTAGTGTGCGGCATGGTATAGCTACGTATGATTCGCTCCGGTGAAATCACGGGCGGCGCGAGCACGCTGAATCTTGTCGAGGTTGCCTTCCCGCACGGATTCCATTGGCTTTAGTGCGGACTGCTGTCTCATGGGGGTGTATCGCCGCACGATTTCTCAGCGGGCAGGCAGGGCAAGACGCAGTAGAACGAAGCGCCACCCCCGGGAGCCTCGTTAATGCCAATCCGTCCTTTGTGTGAGTCTACCGCATTCTTGCAAAAGGAAAGTCCAAGACCAAAAGATGTTTGGCGATGCTCACTGGTTTTGGAGCCCTTGGAAAACTCTCCAAATATATGGTCTCTTTCATCTTCAGGTACCCCGGGTCCGTGATCATTGATGGTGACCCTGCACTCTGCCGATCCAAAAGAGCCTTCCCGCTCCAGCCGGATTTCAATACTCTCCCCTTCGGGCGAATATTTTACCGCATTCGTGATAAGATTGAGCATGACACGCTCCACCAGTGCTTCGTCCACCATTAGAAAGATGAGTTCTTCGGGCCATACTAGCTCGAACTTCACTTTCGCCTCTTCCGCGATCATCCTTGCCATGCGGGTCACGCGACGGAGGAGAGCTGAGGCGGAAACCGGCCGCATCTTCGGCACATGGGCACCGGCACCAGCTAGTTGCGCTTCGACCAAAAGCTGATCAATCATATCTAGCAAATTGGTGGTTGCGTCTTTGCATATGTCCAGCAGTTCTTGGGTATCATCGCCTTGCACTGGATCGCCGTTGAGAGAAATCAATTCGATACAGCTAGATATCGCACCTGCGGGAGTGCGCAGATCATGAGCGGTGTTCCTCAGATCCCTTTCCAACATCCGGCTACGATTCTCCAGAAACGTGATGGCTTTTTGAGCGGTAAGATCGCGCTCGGAAAGTTCGAGTTCCCGAGACACTGCGTCCGCAAGGTCAGAAAGGTTGTTCTTATCGTTAGCCGTCCAAGATCTTGGGGTCATCTGCACCGCGCATAGTGAGCCAAGAACGCAGCCATCGATGGTGTATATGGGCATCCCGAGGTAGGCTGCGATTCCTAGCTCCGTTACGGCAGGATTGTATTGGACGCGGGGGTCGCTGGCGGCGTTCTCCACGATAAACGGTTTTCCGCCCTCAACAACGAAACGGCAGAACGAATAGGAGATATCGTTCTGGCGGGTGGTGCGAAGAGGTTCGCCCAGCCCGCATTCGCTCTTGAAGAACTGACGATCGTTGGTGACAAGAGTAGATGAGAGAGGTCTCCGCACCGAGAATCTGGCGCGCGAGACGAGTGAAGCGGTCGTATGATTCCTCGGGTAATGAATCAAGTAGTCCGGTGTCCTCCAGCGCTTCAAGACGGACTGGATGAGAGATGGACAATACTTGCATGGCGAGTGAGTTTACGGGGGAAATTCTTCTTTACTATGAAAGCCACAATCAAGGGCTGGATGCAATCTCTTTTGGGAATTTGGGAATTTGGGTGTTGGCGTCGTTGGGGCGTTCGGCCCGCGCCTTGTGATCTATTGTGGCGGCCTTAAAAAACTAGGACTAAGCAAAGGGGCACAAGAATAGCGGATTAGATGGCGAGGATGCTGAGGTGCCGGGTTAGGTATTTTACGAATGGGGCGGTGATTGGGAGCGTCTCGGTTGAAGCGCAAGCCCGACTGTGGCACAGGAGCCACCCCGCATTGTGACGGGGGTCTTCCCTGGTCGTTATAGTTCCTCGTCCGCCACGGAAGATTGTTCGAGACACCAGCAGGGCTCAGTCTCCGGGTGCGCCCGAGCGCAAGTCGGCGATGATTTCCTCGGGGAGTCCGGTTAGGTCGAGTTGCTCAATATCGACCTTATCCTGTCGCAAGGCGAGGGAGAGAATGCCGTGGTAGGTGCCGTTTCGAATCGCTTCATCAGGAATGGATTCGGCCCAAGCGAGGGAATTTTCCAGATCACTGGATTCGGACAAATGAAGGGCGATGGCTGAGATGGCAGGGGAAAATGGAGTCAGGTCTTGCTGCCCGGCCAGCCATTCGCGAACGGCCAGCGGGTCGTCGCGGAACCAGGCGCACGTCGCGGACTGCAACTCGTTACACTTCCCAGCTGCGATGATTTCCCTGATCCGAGTGGGATGATCTATTACAACGCGTGGTTTGCGAACGCCGAGATTTGAAGGCTGGATCGGGAAAAGCGGAGGGGATAGCGGGTCGTATGCGTGAAGCGAGGTGGTCCGGGGCTTGCGGCTTTGGAGATGAGTTGAATCATTACGATCGGGCAGATACTTTTCGAAATGAGTGAACAGCACTGCGGAGAGGACGACCAATGTCAGGATAATCAGGTGTCTCATGCGATGGCGGGCGTCTCTGGTGCCGGGGTGGTGCTCATCTCCTCATTCTGATCCTGCTGCCCCATCCCATCGAAGCGGAGAAGCCGGGCGCTGTTAAAAATGACGAAGAAGGCGCTGAACTCGTGGAAAAAGGCGGCGGCGATGGGGTTGATAAAGCCGAGGGAGGAGAGGGCGATGGCGATAATGATGAAGGCGAAGCCGCAGAGAAGATTTTGGTTGATGATGTTTACGGTTTTGGAGGAGAGCAGGAGGAGATCAGCGAGGCGGCGAAGATCGCCGGACATGAGGGCGACATCGGAGGTGTGGACGGTGACGTCGTTGCCCAGCGCTCCCATGGCGACTCCCAGGTCGCCCTCGGCAAGGGCGGGGGCGTCGTTGAGTCCGTCGCCGACGACCATGACGCGGCGGCCTTGGGCGCGGAGGGCGCGGATGTGATCGACCTTGTCCTGCGGCAGGCAGTTGGCTTTGAAGTCGGTGATTCCGACGCGGGCGGCGATGGTTTCAGCGACCTCGCTGCGATCACCGGTGAGCATGACGAAATCGGTAATGCCGAGGGCGCGGAGGCGGTGTAGGGTTTCCGGTGCTTCGGGGCGGATGCGGTCAGCGAGGAGGAAGGTGGCTGTGTGGGTGCCATCGACGGCGATGAGGACGAGCGAGTGGCGGGTATGGGTGGCGGGGTCGATGGCGAGGGTGACGCCGGACTTTTCAAGGAAGGAGGGGCGGCCGATGAGGATGGTTTTTTCCTCGATGACGCCTTCGAGGCCGAGGCCGTGGTGCTCGGTGAGGGCGGTGACAGCGGGGCGTTCGTTCTCCGGGACTGTCTGGGAAATGGCGCGGGCGATGGGGTGGTTCGACTGGCTCTCGATGGCGGCGGCGAGGCGCAGGATACTAGATTCGTTGTAATTGATGGAGTGGATGGCGGTTTCCTCAAGTTCGAGTTTGCCTTCGGTGAGGGTGCCGGTTTTGTCGAAGACGACGGTGTCGGTGAGGCGGGCGGATTCTAGGTGGCGGACGGATTTTACAAGCAGTCCCATGCGGGAGGCGGCGGCGATGGCGGAGACCATGGCTGAGGGGCTGGCCAGGACGAAGGCGCAGGGAATTGCGACGACGAGGACGGCGATGGCGCGCTCGATTTCCTGGGTGAAGAAAAAAACGGAGGCGGCGATGAGCAAGATGAGCGGCGTGTAGTAGCGGGCGTAGTCCTCGGCGAGGGAGATGATGGGAGCTTCGGATTCCTTGGCTTCCTCGATGATGGACTGGACGCGGCCCATGACAGTGTCGTGGCCGGTGCCGGTGACCCGGGCGTCGATGGCGCCGTTGAGATTGTTGGTGCCGGCGAAGATATCGGAGCCGGGGCCGACCTCGACGGGGACGGACTCGCCGGTGATGGTGGATTGGTCGATGAGGGCGTGGCCGGTGAGGATGGTGGCATCTGCGGGGACGGATTCGCCGGGGAGGATGCGGATTTCATCGCCGGGCTCGAGTTCGGTGGCTTCGACCTCAGAGTGGGTTTCGCCGGATTTGCGGCGGGCGCGGATTTTGGAAAGCTGGCGTAGCTTCGCGAGAGCCATTTCCACTCCGACTGTGGTGCGTTCTTCCAGCATTTGTCCGAAGAGCAGGACGATGGCGACGACTGCACCTGTTAGATATTTCTCGGTTGCGAGGCAGGCGGCAAGGGCGAGGACGACGTATTGGTCCATATAGAACTGGGTGGCGGCGAAGCCGGTGGAGCGGATGGCGTTGATGAGGCCGCTGACGATGGGCACCGCGACAATGAGTGCGGCGAGCAAGGCGAGGGTCTGGCGGACGACCTCCTGCTCCGGGCGCAGCCAGCCGCTGAGGACGGAGGCCAGCATGAGCGCGGTGGCGGCAAAGAGTAGGCCGAGGCGGCGGCGGGTTTCGGTATCGAGCGGGATATCTGCGGTCATCGGGAAAGGAGGTTCATGGGTGATGCAGTGGATGTTTTCACCGCCAAGTCGCCAAGTTCGCCAAGCAAGACTTAGGTTTTGGCATGTACGAGTTTTTTGATTCTTGGCGGACTTGGCGGACTTGGTGGTCGAAAATTTCAGCGGGAAAACTCGGGTGATGGCTCGAGCATGAGGGACGGGCGGGCTTCGTCAGCGGGGAGGAGGGTGCGGGACTGGACGCCGCCGAGGACTTCATCGAGCGTTTCGCGGAGGATTCGCTGGGAAACGAGGCCGGGGCTGCGGCGGTGCTGGGCGAGCATCTGGGTGAAGGCGGCGGTTTCGCCACCGGCGGCTCCCAGCAGATTCGAGGCGTGGCCTTCGGCGCGGAAGACGATGGCGGAAGCTTCGCCACGGTGCTTTTCGAGGGTCTCGTCGTGGTGCTGGCGGGAGTTCTCGAACATGGTTTTGGCGAACTGGCGGGCGTTGGAAACGTCCTCGAAGGCGGCGACGACCTGGCTGGGCGGGGCGAGTTCGATGATGTCGATGGCGGTGATGCTGACGCCAAGATTTAGCTCGGCGGC
>JBGTDO010000003.1:0-15817 GCA_041748235.1 Akkermansiaceae bacterium
ATTTTATGATGACAAGGGTGCGGGGCTGTTCTTGGTTGGAGGTTGAGGATTCTCCTCAAGCGAAACTCCCAGAACACCATGAAACTACCCATCACCAGCATTCCGGCCCTCACAGTCGCCGTCCTCCTCGCGCCCCTTGCCGCAGCTGTTCCTGAAAATGAACCCACCGCTCCTGCGAATCAGACTGTTGAATCAGGCGTTGTTCCTGCTGGGACTCAGGACATCGTCGAGATTCTCTCGAACGCCCAGGATTTTACCACATTAGTGGCGGCTATACAGGCAGCTGGGCTCTCCGAGATGTTGCAAGGCGATGGGCCGTTTACTATTTTTGCGCCAACAAATGCGGCGTTCAACGCTCTTCCGGCCGGGGCTCTGCCAGAGCTGATGAAAGAGGGCAACGAGCTGGCCCTTAAGACCGTTCTAACATATCATGTGGTTCCTGGTCGCCTCATGGCCATGGACCTTGCTCCGGGCGACCTTCCCACCGCCCATGGCAATATGTTACGGGTTACGGCTCGAACCGTTACGGTCGACGATGTTGCCCCACCTGAGGTCCCGGGCGGCGCTAGTCCTCCAGTCCAGCGGCAAAACGTGCTTATTGAGGGCGCAAGTCTCATGCGGACGGACATTGCCGCCTCAAACGGCGTCATCCATGTCATCGACCGCGTCGTGCTTCCAGTCGCAGAGGTGCCGGTGGTGCCAGTCCCAGTCGCACCCGCCGGAGAGGTCGAGATTGAAGTGGAAGTTAAGGACAGCGTGGCTGAGTAAGGGCTTTCGTCTGATGTTCCAGAAGACCGACGTTCGTCTCTAGGCGCGCAACAAAGCCCTTGTTTGACGGCGAATGAGGGCGGCGGCGATGGGCAGGGCTGTCATAAAGCCAAGGGCACAGCTGAGTCGGCTCGCCATTGAAAAAAAGCCATTTTCGCATTGCCACCGGCGGGCCGGCGGCATAGATTTCGCGCCCCAACCGTTCAACCCCGTTTTAAGATGTCCAAGCACAACTCACTCAAATCAGCAGCCACCGTCGGCGGCAAACGCTCCGTCCTCAAGCGCTTCGAGCGTGTCAAGCTTCTCAAGGAGCGTGGTGAATGGAAAGATGGGCGCTCGCCTCTTGGTCTCCCAAAAACCAAGCACGAAGGTTAATCCTCCGTTTTTCTTCGCTCCCATTTCCCGCGTGGCCCACGCCATGTGGATCTCATAGAAAATTTATGTCCGAGGGAGTCCGTCTCAATAAATACCTCGCCTCCTGTGGCATCGGCTCACGCCGCGCGTGTGATGAGTTGATTGGCTCCGGCCGTGTTGAGGTCAACGGCGCTCCCTGCGTTAAGCTTGCGACCCGCGTAACTCCCAGCGACCACGTCCGGGTAGATGGTAAGAGGGTGGTCCCGAAAGAGGAGGTCGTTGTCATTTTCCACAAACCCCGTGGTTATGTCTGCACCCGCAGCGATGAGTTAGGCCGCAAGACGATTTACGATCTTTTGCCCGCGACCCTGCAGTCGCTCCACCACGTCGGACGGCTCGATACCGATTCCGAGGGGATGCTGATCCTTACCAACGACGGCGATCTTTCACAACAGCTGATGCACCCGTCCAAGTCGGTGGAAAAGGAATACCTCGTCACCTCGAACCAAGCTTTCGAGAACGTCCACCTCGACCAATTTTTGCAAGGGATTTTCACGGAGGAGGGGAAACTCAAAGCCAAGAAGATCGACCGCGTTTCGGCACGGCGGCTAAAGGTGATCCTCGACCACGGTGCGAAGCGACAGATCCGCGTCATGTTCGAGGCGCTGGGTTATCAAGTGACGAAGCTGTTGCGGGTCCGCATCGGCAATTTGTGGCTGGGTGATCTGGAGCCGGGGCGCTGGGCTGTGCTTAATGCTAAAGAGGTCGGAATGCTGCTGGAGAGCCCGAAGGCGGTGAAGTAGCAGGGCCACGTTTGTTCTTTTACGGCGGAGGCGCGGACTGCTGGAGCTGGGGTTTCTAACGTTGCCCAATGGGGAACTCCCATCTACTTTCCCAGCAGATCCCTTATGAGTTCCAAAAAATCCACCGAGGCCTCACAGATTTCGGATGAGCACAGCGCGGCGCTGATCGCCACGCACAAACCGTCGAAGTCATTCTCAAGGGACGCTCGCATTGGCTCAATGTCCGCGTACGACGAGCTCTACAAGCAATCGATCGAGAAGCCTGAGAAATTTTGGGCGCGGGAGGCGAAGGAGCTCACGTGGCAGAAACCGTTTTGCGAGGTTCTCAAGTGGAAGGCACCCGACGCCCGATGGTTTCTTGGTGGAAAGCTAAACGTCGCGGAGAACTGTGTGGATCGGCACGCGCTGGGCCCGCGCAAGAACAAGGCCGCCATCATCTGGGAGGGGGAGCCAGGCGATAAGCGCGTGATTACCTACGCACAGCTTCACCGCGACGTTTGCAAGTTTTCCAACGTCCTCCTCGCCCGCGGCGTGAAGGCCGGGGACCGCATCCTCATTTACATGCCGATGATTCCGGAAGCTGCGGTCGCCATGCTGGCCTGCGCCCGGATCGGAGCCGTGCACAACGTGGTTTTTGGTGGTTTCGCTTCCGAGGCGATTCTAGACCGGCTCCAAGATTCCGGCGCCACCGCTGTTATTACTGCGGACGGCGGATGGCGGCGCGGCAAAATCGTCGCCCTCAAGCCGGCCGTCGACGATGCGCTTGAGAAATACAATGGTATCCGGCAGGTGTTCGTGGTCATGCGCGCGGCGAACCAGATCCACATGGAGGCCGACCGGGATCTCTGGTGGCACGAGGAGATGGATAAGGCATCGCCTAAGCACCAGCCGGAGGGCTTTGACTCCGAGCACCCCCTTTTCATCCTCTACACCTCTGGCTCGACCGGTAAGCCAAAAGGCATTCTCCATACATCCGGCGGCTACCTCACCGGCACCTACTCGACCTGCAAATACATCTTTGATATGAGGGATGATGACGTTTACTGGTGCACTGCCGATGTCGGCTGGATCACCGGACATTCGTATATTGTCTACGGTCCGCTGGCCAATGGCGTGACCCAGCTGATGTATGAGGGAGCGCCGAACGAGCCGGACTTCGGACGTTTCTGGAAAATGATCGAGGAGCACGGTGTGACCATTTTTTACACAGCGCCCACAGCCATCCGCGCCTTCATCAAGGCCGGGGACCAGTTTCCAAAGCAGCACGATCTCTCTTCCCTGCGGCTTCTCGGGTCCGTTGGCGAACCGATCAATCCCGAGGCTTGGAAATGGTACTACGAGAAAATTGGTGGCGGCCGCTGTCCGATCGTCGATACCTGGTGGCAGACGGAGACCGGAGCCATTCTCATTTCTCCGCTTCCGGGCGCAACCCCCTGTATCCCTGGGACCGCCACCCGGCCGTTCTTTGGAATCGATGCAGCCATCCTCGATGACAATGGCAAGGAATGCCCGCCGAACGTCGACGGGCGATTGGTGATCCGCAAGCCGTGGCCCTCGATGGCCCGCACGATCTACGGTGACAAAGCCCGTTTCAAGAAAACCTATTTCTCCGATTACCCGGGAATTTACACTGCTGGCGACGGAGCCCGCCGAGACAAAAAGGGAAACTTTTGGATCATCGGAAGGCTTGACGATGTTCTCAACGTCTCCGGCCACCGGCTTGGCACAGCGGAGATTGAGAGTGCTCTTGTTTCTCATCCGGCCGTGGCCGAATCAGCCGTTGTCGGGCGTCCGCACGATCTCAAAGGTCAGGCGGTCGCCGCTTTTGTCACCTTGAAGAGCGGTTATGAGCCCTCCTCTGAGCTGGAGGCCGAGCTACGGAACCACGTCGGTCGCATCATCGGCGCGATCGCCAAGCCCGAGGACATCCATTTCACTCCCGGCTTGCCAAAAACCCGCTCCGGGAAAATTATCCGCCGCTTGTTAAAAGAACTCGTAACTACTGGGACGATCTCTGGAAGTGTCACCACGCTTGAGGATATGAGCGTGATCGAACACCTCCAGACGCTTCTCAAGAAATAGCTCCATCCTCAATGACCCCCACCCGATACTTCATTTGCCGGATCGTACAGACCTTTGGCCTCAGACGGAAGGTCCTGCGAATGGGGGACGCGGCTGGAGAGACGCACTTGCTGAAAGAGGCGGAGGCGCATCTGGGGCAGGCGGTATGGAAAAACGTGGAGCACATTGAGAGTCTCTCGATGGAATACTGGAATTTGCGAAAGCTGAGCAAGGAGAGGGATCAGATGGCTGAAGAACTCGCCAAGCGCGACAAACTCCTAGCGCAGGCACATGAGGAGCGGGCAAATCTGCTGAGTACATCCAACGAGCCCTTCCAAGATCTTATCGGCGAGCGCCAGCGCGTGCTCAACGAACTCGAGGAATTCGCCCGCCAGCGCGACATGGTGGTTGCAAGAGCCCGGGATATCCGCCGCAACTATGACGGTCTCAAGATGAAGCAGGAAGTCCTCACCAAGGAAGGCGGCCACACGCCTGAAGAGGTCGAAAAGATCAACAAGCGCCTCGGCGGGCTGAAACAGGATTTTATCGCGCTGAAGAACGAGCGTCATGCGATTGCCGCGAAGATCAATCAGGGCGACCTCCGTATTGATGCAATCGATGTCCAAATCCAGGAGCGGAAGAAGGAACGGAGAGACAAGGCTTCTGAAGCCTTCCAGCACATTGGCGATGCGAACCATGGGATGTCCACTTTCCGGGCGGAACTCGGGATTCTGGATACCCGGATGAGGCAGCTCTTCTCCGAGATCGGGCGCTATGTAAGCCGAAACGCAGCTCACGACCCCGAGTGTGCGAAAGCATGCAAGGAGCACCGAGCGCTGGTGGAAGTCATGGGCGCGCTGCGGAAGTCGATCCAGCTCAATCACAAGCTGGCGGAGCTGGCCTAGGAGCTAATCTGCAAAATTTCCCCACCACGGCTTTACAAGCCGACGGTTCCCTGCCACACCCCTGAAAGTTTAAGCAACACTTTCGCCTCACCATGCCCAAAGACACCTCGATCAAGAAAATCCTAGTCATCGGCTCCGGCCCAATCGTTATCGGCCAGGGATGTGAATTCGACTACTCGGGGGTGCAGGCATGCAAGGCTCTTAAAGAAGAAGGATTCGAGGTTGTTCTGGTGAACTCGAATCCCGCCACCATCATGACCGATCCGGAGTTCGCCCATCGGACATATATTGAGCCGATCACACCCGAGGTCGTCGAAAAAATCATCATCCGCGAGAAACCTGACGCCCTTCTACCGACTCTCGGAGGTCAGACGGCGCTCAACACCTCCATGTCCCTGTTCAAATCGGGAACGCTCGAGAGACACGGCGTCCGCATGATCGGAGCCAACGCCGAAGCCATCGACAAAGGTGAGGACCGCCATCTTTTCAAAGAGGCCATGGAGAAAATCGGCCTCGACATGCCGCGCTCCGGTATCGCCCGCACCATGGAGGAGGCAAAAAAGGTCGCCGAGGAAATCGGTTCCTTCCCACTCATCGTGCGCCCCGCGTTCACCCTCGGCGGCCAGGGCGGGGGAATCGCCTATAACCGTGAGGAATTCGAAGAAATCATCACCCGCGGCCTGGATCTCTCTCCCGTTTCCGAAGTCCTCATTGATGAATCTCTTCTCGGCTGGAAAGAGTTCGAAATGGAGGTCATGCGCGATTGTAAGGACAATTGCGTTGTCATCTGCTCGATCGAAAACCTCGATCCCATGGGCGTCCACACCGGCGACTCCATCACAGTCGCCCCGATTCAGACGCTGACCGACCGCGAGTATCAGATCATGCGCGATGCTTCTTTTGCGGTCATCCGCGAAATTGGCGTAGAGACCGGGGGCTCTAACATTCAGTTCGCTACGGACCCGAAGACAGGCCGGATGATCGTCATCGAGATGAACCCACGCGTCTCCCGCTCCTCCGCACTCGCCTCCAAGGCAACAGGTTTCCCTATCGCGAAGATCGCGGCGAAGCTCGCCGTCGGCTATACCCTCGATGAGCTTCCAAACGACATCACCCGCGAAACCCCGGCCTCGTTCGAGCCTACGATAGATTACGTAGTCACCAAGATACCACGCTTTACTTTCGAAAAATTCCCTACGGCAAACGCAGTACTTACCACCTCAATGAAATCTGTCGGCGAGGCCATGGCGATTGGCCGCACCTTCAAGGAGAGCATGCAGAAATGCTTACGCTCCCTAGAAACCGGCCGCTGGGGCTTCGGCTTTGACAGCAAGGAGCCTCGCACGCCCACCAAGGACGAGATCACTCGCAAGCTTCAGATCCCGAACGCGGAACGCATCTTCTGGCTGCAGACCGCCTTTGTTCATGGTTGGACTCTTGAGGAAGTTCACGAAGCCACAGCCATCGATCCATGGTTCCTGCGCCACCTCGAGCAGATCGCCACCGAGGGCAAAAACCTCGCCACCCTCGATCTGCGGCAGGCGAAAAAGCTGGGGTTCTCGGACCGCCAGATCGCCAAGGCCCGCGCCGCCGCGCCCGCCATTCACGACGTTTCGATCCACGGGGAGAAAGATCAACCTGCCGGTGCGCCTCCGCGTGCCGAGCCAGAGCCAGCTGTCGTCGACGTGCCGACCGAAGACACGATCCGCGCCGAGCGCAAGGCCAGGGGCATCATCCCAACCTATCGCCTCGTCGATACCTGCGCCGCCGAGTTCGAGGCCTACACGCCTTATTTCTACTCCACCTATGGAGACGAAAATGAAGCCCGCCGGTCGGACAAAAAGAAAATCATCATCCTGGGGGGGGGGCCAAACCGGATCGGCCAAGGCATCGAGTTCGACTACTGCTGCGTGCACGCCGCCTTCGCCCTGAAGGAACTCGGCTACGAGACCATCATGGTGAACTCGAATCCGGAAACCGTCTCCACCGACTACGACACCTCTGACAAGCTATTCTTCGAGCCGCTTACGCTCGAGGATGTCCTCAACATCTGCGATCAGGAGCAGCCGCATGGCGTCATCGTCCAGTTCGGCGGCCAAACTCCGCTCAACCTCGCCGCCGATCTTGAACGCCATGGCGTGCCGATCATCGGAACGTCGCCGAAGTCGATTGAGCAGGCGGAAGACCGCAAATTTTTCTCGGCGCTCCTGGACAAGCTGAACCTCAAGCAAGCAGAAGCCGGCACGGCCACGAACGAAGCTGAGGCCATTGAAATTGCAAATCGCATCGGCTACCCCGTCCTCGTCCGTCCTTCCTTTGTGCTCGGCGGTCGAGCAATGATGATCGTTTACAGTGATCCCGAACTCTCCACCTACATGCGTGAAGCGGTCACCGCCTCGCCCGAGCGTCCGGTGCTGGTCGATCGTTTTCTCGACAACGCAACCGAGGTCGACGTCGATTGTATCAGCGACGGCGAAACGTCCGTGGTCGGCGCAATCATGGAGCACATCGAGCAGGCGGGCATCCATTCTGGCGATTCCGCCTGCGTCATCCCCGCCTTTTCTCTCTCCGCAAAAATCAGGGAAGAGATCACCCGTGCCGCGAAGGACCTCGCCATGGAGCTAGAGGTCAAAGGCCTCATGAACATCCAGTTTGCGGTCAAGGATGAGGAACTTTATGTCATCGAGGTGAACCCTCGTGCCTCTCGGACCGTGCCGTTTGTTTCCAAAGCAACCGGCGTTTCGCTGGCCAAGCTTGCCGCCAAGATCATGGTCGGTGAAAAGCTCAAAGACATGGGCTACACAGAAATGATCGTGCCAACTCATTTCAGCGTTAAAGAGGCGGTCTTCCCGTGGAACCGTTTCCCCGGGATCGATATCGTGCTCGGGCCCGAAATGAAGTCCACCGGTGAGGTCATGGGCATTGATGCCGACTGGGGAATGGCCTACGCCAAGTCTCAGATCTCCGCCTTCAACGCGCTGCCTACGGAAGGAAACGTCTTCCTCTCCGTTTCCGACCGCGACAAAGACCGTGCGGTCACAGTGGCTCGTGATCTCGTCGCGCTGGGCTTCAGTATCTTCTCCACCGGCGGCACTCACGCCCGGCTTACCTCGGAGGGAATTCCCTGCCAGCGGGTTTACAAAGTGGCGGAGCAGGCGCGGCCAAACATCATCGATGTCATGAAGAACAACGAGATACACTTCATCATTAACACCCCCGCCACTCACGAGTCCCGCGCCGATGAAATCCTGATCCGCTCCACCGCGATCGCGCAGAAAATCTCCCACGCCACCAACCTCTCAGCCGCCGAAGCCACCGTCAAAGCCATCCGTTCGCTGAAGGAAAAGGAGCTTACGGTGAAAAGCATCCAAGAATACCACTCTTGAGCTCTGCGGCTTGGGACGGCACTTCCCTAACGAGCGCAGCCCGACCGGGGCCGCCACGGCGAGCGACCGGAAAAACTTCTGAACCGGCCCTGTCGGCACGCGACGATCTTGAAAGCTGCGGGTTCCGCAAGGACCTATGCTCCTGATCTCCCGAGAGGCCGTCGGAAGTGTGAGTAATTAATTTTGTGAAAGCCCCAAAATTCCGCAGATGCGGGTTTGACAGTAGTCCGGGTGCTTGCCTTACTTTGTTTCCTAGCAATAAGACCCCAGCGCATGAGTGAAAACGATAACAAAACCCCGTCCAAGCTGACTTCCAGTGTGCCTTTGAAGAAGGAGACCGTCCGCGTGACGCTCAAAGCCGCTGACGCACCACCCGCAGTGCCATCGGCCACTCTCTCGGCACCTTCGCCACCCGTTGCTCCTGTGAGGCCGCCAGCGCCACCTGTTCCACCGAAACCTGCCGGTCCGCCAGTGGCATCGAAGCCGCCAATCCCTGGTGCTCCCATAGCTCCCAAGCCACCGGCCCCCGCCCCGACAATCCCTCTCCGCACCGCCGGAGCACCCACCGCAATGGGTGCGCCAACTGTTCGGCTGGCCACTTCCAACGCTCCTGTCGGAGCACCAACCATTGCGTTGAAAACCGCGAACGCCCCACTGGGTGGAGGCGCGCCGACTGTCGCACTTCCCAAGGCTACCGTGGCCCTCAGCCCGCCGACCAAGGCTCTGAACCCCACATCCTCCGCTGCCACGCAGAGTCCAACCCTTTCCGCAGCGGACGACGACGAGGTCGAAAGCGACTCGGGCACATTCGTGAAAATCCTTGCAGGAGTCGGGCTTGCCGCAGCGGTGGTGGTTCTCGGTATCCAGCTCAAAGTCGCCAACATCTGGATCTCCGAGCACGAGGATCGCGCTGGCGAATGGTCCCTGCTGCTTGAATAACCTTCTATCAACGACCTTATGATCCTCGGACTTATCAATACCATACTGGCCGCTCTCGTTCTGTATCTCACATACGCTGGGGCTAACCTGCCAAGCTAGGCGCTCAGTTGCGAGAGCCAGATTTCTAAGCGGCCGGTCCATGACCGGCCGTGTTCTTTGGTAGTTCAACTGGGGCAACAGAGTGTTGCCACAGGTTTTTAACGCAGTGCCCTTGACGCAGGGCGGTGCCGGTTACAAAGTTCACGCATGGCACATACCTTGACCGATGCGAATTTCCAATCCGAAGTCATTGACTCCGACCAACCCGTGCTCGTCGACTTCTGGGCCGAATGGTGCGGCCCCTGCAAGATGATCGGCCCAATCCTCGACCAGCTTTCTGGTGAAGTCGAAGGGCAGGCGAAGATCGGCAAGGTGAACGTGGACGACGCCCGCGAGCTCGCAGTGAAATACAATGTCCGCTCGATCCCATTGCTGTTGTTTTTTAAGAACGGCGAGGTGAAGGACCAGATCGTCGGGGCCAATGTGACCAAGGAGCAGTTAAAGTCCAAGCTGCTCGCGCTCGCCTGAGCATCTTTTTCGAAATCCTGCCGGGTCAACCCGGCAGGATTTTTTGTGTCCTGCAATCCGGACTGTGCAAAGAGGCCGAGAGTGCCACAGTCTTATTATGAAATTGTATCTCCTGCTCGGCTGCGCCGCCTTTTCCGGACTCTCCTTTGCTGCTGAAGAGACCATGTGGCAGATGCTTTTCAACGGAGAAGACCTCAGTGGTTGGATCGGGGAAGGCTACAAGGTGGAAGGCGGCAGCATTGTCAGCACCCCGGAAGGCAAGGTTCTTGCTACCGAGGGGACCTATGCCGCGTATGTGCTCGATCTTGAGTTCAAGCTGGAGCCGGGGGCAAACAACGGCATCGGAATCCACTACCCCGGCCACGGCGACGGCTCCTACACCGGTATGGAAATTCAGGTGCTCGATGACTCGGCGGAAAAATGGAAAGATCTCAAGGACTACCAATACCACGGTTCCCTCTACAGCATCGCACCTGCCACTCGCGGGGCGCTGAGGCCGGCGGGCGAATGGAATCACCAGCGCGTCACCGCCGTTGGCCCCAACCTGGTGGTGGAGGTGAACGATAGGAAGACGCTGGATGTGAATCTCTATGAGCTGCAAAAGGAGTTTCCCGAGCACGAGGGTCTTAAGCGCCGGGCAGGCCACATCGCTTTCCTGGGCCACGGTGACAAAGTCTCATTTCGTAAGATCAATGTAGCGGAGATTGCCCCTTGGGCGAACGTGGAGGGAGTGAAGGAGGCCGGATTTTCGCCCCTGATAAATGGCCGGAGCCTTGAAGGCTGGAAGCACACGCCGGAGACCAGCAACTGGTTTGTGACCAATGGAATCTTAAAGCACACCGGTGAAAAGGGCGAGATCAACGACCTGTGGACGGAGGAGAGCTACAGCGATTTCACCTTGGTTTTCGACTGGCGCTGGAGCGGCCGTGGCGAGCAGAAGCAGCAGCCTGTGATTCTTCCAGATGGAACTGAGAAGATCGGGTCCGATGGACAGGTCGAGACAGTGGAGATCGAGGAGCTCGACAGTGGAATTTACCTGCGCGGAAACAGCATGAGCCAGGTGAACCTGTGGAACTGGACGGTGGGCTCGGGGGAGATCTACGGCTACCGGACGGACCCGGAACAAAGCGCGGAGGTGAAGGCGGCCGCCACGCCCTCACAGAAGGCGGACCGCCCCATCGGCGAGTGGAACCGCATGATGATCACGGTGAAGGGGCAGGAGGTAAGCGCCACGCTCAACGGCGTCTCCGTGATTGAGAAAGTCACGCTGAACGAAATGCCGGAGGAAGGCCCGATTGGGCTTCAACATCATGGTCAGGCAATCGACTTCGCCAACATGTGGGTCCGGAAAGACTAGGCTCTCGCGCCGTTTTTGAAACAACGGTGAGCTCCCGAGTATGCCCGCCATGTTCTCCGGGGTGTGCGTCCGTTCCATTTCCTCAGCCATTTCATAAACGAGAGCATTGAGGGGTTAGGCCACCTCCAGACGGGGAGACGCGAGAGCGATCGTGAGGTGCCCGCCAAGGACCCCCAATTCATTTTTTGCAGCGTATCCGGCCGATCGCCCCTTCTGACGATCGACCGGAAACCGTGTTTTTGATCAGCAGTTTCGTCACCTCATAGCGAATATCAATCACTCGCGCGAGGCTTGGGAGGCTTCCCCAAGGAGGGCGATTTCCCACTGCCAGCAGCGTAGCGAGTTTTTCTGTATCTGTGGGAGGAATGAGATGGGCGTGAAGTAGATCGGCCCTCAGCGCCGGAATTTGGGTTTCCCTCAGCCCTTTCCTTGGCCGCCCGTGGCACTATAGTTGAGGCCGGTGACGAAGCTTGATTCCTGCGAGGCCAGGAAAACAAAGACGGGCGCGAGTTCCGCAGGCTGGCCCGCGCGCTTGAGCGCCGTGTTCTTGCCGAACTCCGGCAGCATGTCCTGCGGCTGGCCTCCGCTGATCTGGAGCGGCGTCCAGACCGGACCCGGCGCGACCGAATTCACCCGGATTCCCTTTTCCGCAAGTTGCTTCGAAAGGCAAAGGGAGAAATTGATGATGGCCGCCTTCGTGGCGGAGTAGTCTAACAGAAAAGCGGGCGGTCTCTCCGCCACCACCGAGCCGGTGTTGATGATGGAGGCACCCGGCTTGAGATGGGGAACTGCTTCCTTGGTGATCCAGAACATCGCATAGACATTGGTTTTGAAAGTGGCGTCGAATTGCTCCGTCGTGATATCGAGGATCGATTCTTGGGCCTGCTGCAGGCCGGCGTTGTTTACTAAGATGTCCAAACCTCCGAGTTCGGAGATGGCGTCGTTCACCAGTTTTTTGCAGAACACCTCATCGCGGATGTCGCCGATATTCGCCCACGAGAGGGAGGTAATCGGAGGTAATGGAAGTGCTGGTTTCGAGCTAAATTTCCTGCCCTCACACAATCATCGGTAAACCAGTTGCGTTCGAAATCGATCCCTTTCATACATCTTCGCGCAGCTCACGGATTTCAGCAGAATCACCGATAAGCCTGCAGGTATAGGGATTTTACAGCAGTTCAAGGAAATGCTCCCGTCAGGAATCGAACCTGAATCTAAGGTTTAGGAAACCCTTGTTCTATCCGTTGAACTACGGGAGCTTGGGAGGCGAGTTGATAATTGCTCCTCCTCCGCGGTGCAAGCGCTAACGCTCGGAGAGAAATTCCAGAGCGCGCGTTTCAGACCAGTATTCGCGACCGCTCCCGAAGCCGATGTGGCCACCTTCAGCCGGGGCTTCGAGGTGGAGGTATGCGCTTTCCTTCGCTTCTTCCCACGGGTAGCAATCAGGGCCGAGGATGGGGTCATTGAGCGCGCTCACGAGCAGCGTCGGAATCCTGATGTCGGGGAGAAACTGCCGACAACTACTGCGTTTCCAGTAATCCGCAGCGTCTTTGAAACCGTGGAGCGGCGCTGTGAACCGATCGTCGAATTGCGCGAAGCTGCGGATGGCCGAGACACCGGTGATGTCCACCAGAGTTGGATACCGCTTGTGCTTGGCGATCACTTTACGGCGCAGGGATTTTAAAAAGCGCTGCATGTAGATCCGGTTCTGCCACTCCGCCAGCTTCGCCGATGAGCAGGCGAGTTCGCAGGGGACCGAGAAGGCGACCGCTTTTCCTAGACGCGGGTATAGATCCGCGCCGCGTTCCCCGATGTATTTTAAATTCAAATTTCCACCAAGGCTGAAGCCAATGAGATCGATCCTGTCTGCCGGATGCTTCTCCAACGCGTGACGCACCACCGCATCAAGATCCCATGTGGCGCCACTGTGATAGAAGCACGCGAGACGATTGGGCTCTCCGCTACAGCCGCGGAAACTCCAGGCCAGCACATCCCATCCTCGTTTCAACAGGGCCGTTGCCATCCCTTGTACATATGTGGCGCGCGAGCGGCTCTCAAGGCCATGGGAGAGGATTGCCAGGCGATTGCTTCCTGCGCCAGCCCACTCGAGTTCCAAAAAATCTCCGTCTTCGGTTTCAATCCGCTCCCGCCGTTGCGTTACCGTCCGGACCTTGCGAAACAGCGCGGGATGTATGGTCTGTGCGTGACCGCCTCGTAGCCATAGCGGAGGCCGGAAGGTTGAGGGAGAAATGAGCGGCATCTGGTGGCGACTCTACGAGTAGTTTGGAAAAGCGAAACCGCGAAATGGTCACTCCAGCAGGCTGGTGATCATCCAAAATAATCCCGCTAGGGCCACCAGCACCGAGCCCGCGATTTGGAACTGCCGTGTCCACCTCCGCAGCGGCCAAAGGATCAGGAAAGAAAGGATCAGCACGCTTACTTGCGCCAGCTCCACGCCGACGTTGAAGCTGATCAGCGGTAGGATCACCTGCTCGCTCGACAAATGGCCGATCTTCTCCCGGAGATCACCAGCGAAGCCAAGCCCGTGGAGCAGGCCAAAGCCGAAGACGAGGAACAAGCGCTGAGGCTTGAGCTTTTTCGTGAACAAATTTTCAATTCCGATCCAAGCGATGCTGGTTGCGATCAGGACGCCGACTAGCTTTTCCGGAAGTGAGACAAAACCGAATACTGCGAGCCCAAGGGTGATCGAGTGGGCAAGGGTGAACAGCAGTGACTGGAGCAGCAATGGCTTCCAGCGCGGAGCCAGCAGGAACAGGCCGAAGATAAACAGAATGTGATCAAGACCCGTCGGTAGGACATGGGTGTAGCCGGACACGAGCCAGGACTGGGATTGCGCGGTTTTTGTCGGTTGGGACATCACGGCCTCCGGTCCCTCTCCCTCGCCTACTTCGAGCAGTGTCGCCGACATCCCTGATGAAATGGAAAGGAGCCCGACATCGCCGCTGCCGGATTCCTCAATGATGATGATCAGTTCGGACTGTTGGTCATCATTCCAATGGGCCTCGAGTTCTCCCGGTCCCGGCAGGGCGTCCACGGAAATCACGGCCTTGCTCAAGGCCCAGCCACCGGTTTCCTCCGGCAGCACCACTGGCTGTTCATCGAGATTTGGCAGGCTGATGCGCCACGGGACCGCCTTGCCCTGGTAAGTGAGTGTGAGGAGCTGCCGCATTGTCTCTTCCGCCATCCTCCGCGTCTCCTCAATCTGCGCCGGGCTGTACTTCATCACATCCTCGCGAAAAATTGGCGGGGCACCATCAACGCCGCGGCTGTTCGGATCCATGTAGCCGAGGTCGAGCAGGCCCACGAGTCTCCACTCATTCTCGGTCCGCAAAAACTCCAGCTCCACGGAATCCACCTGATGGGCGGTGGCACCACCCAGCGTAGCGAACAAGACAACCAAGGTGGCAAGAAAACGACGGACAAAAGGCATGGCCGGAGTATCTCCACCGCTTCGGCTCTGACAAGATCCCATCCTGAAGGTAACCACTCATCCCGTTTCCCATTTTTCCATCCTGTAGGCGCACCTAGCGGTGAAGTTCTCTCTCCGCAACGCCCCGCCATCTCCTTGACACCGAAGCCCCCCTTCCGGCACGCTGTGAGCTGCGTTCTTTCACCCACCGATATCCGCAAAATCATGAGCACCTTGGCAACCAGCGTTGATGGACTGAAGTTTCCGAACCCGTTTGTGATCGGCTCCGGCCCTCCGGGGACCAACGTGAAAGTCATCAAGCGCGCTTTCAAGGAAGGCTGGGGCGGGGTCATTGCGAAAACCGTCAGCCTCGACAGCTCCAAGATCATCAACGTCAGTCCTCGCTATGCGAAGCTCCACGCGAACGATGGCAAGGAGGTCATCGGCTGGGAAAACATCGAGCTCATCAGCGACCGCAAGTTCGAGACATGGCTCGACGAGTTCAAGGAAGCCAAGGACGAATGCCCGGACGGCATCCTCATCGCATCCGTCATGGAAGAATACAACAAGGACGCATGGTGCGAGATCATCGGGCGCTGCCAGGACGCCGGGGTCGATGCCTTCGAGCTGAATTTCTCCTGCCCCCACGGCCTCCCGGAGCGGAAAATGGGCGCAGCCATGGGGCAGGATCCCGCCATCCTCGAGGAAGTCTGCGGCTGGGTCATGGGCGTTTCGAAAATCCCCGTCTGGGCAAAACTGACCCCGAACATCACTCACATCGAAGACCCCGCCCGCAAAGCCCTCGCCGCCGGATGCCATGGCGTGAGCGCCATCAACACCATCCGCAGCGTCATCGGCGTGAACCTCGACACACTCCGCCCCGAGCCGACCGTCGAAGGCTACACCACTCCCGGTGGATATTCCTCGAAAGCGGTCAAGCCAATCGCGCTCCGCATGTGCATGGAGCTGGCTACCATGATCCAAAAAGAATTCCCCGGCCACTCGCTCTCTGGAATGGGCGGCGTGGAAACCGGCGGGGATGCCGCACAATTCATCCTGCTCGGCTCCGACACCGTGCAAGTCTGCACCGGCGTGATGAAATTTGGCTACGGCATGGTAAAGCCGCTTTGCGAGCAACTGCTCGGGTTCATGGAAAAACACAACTTCGAGGCCGTGGCGGATTTCAAAGGCCTCAGCCTGCCATATTTCACCACACACGCCGAGTTGGTGCGCATGCAACAAGAGCGCAA
>JBGTDO010000004.1:0-16915 GCA_041748235.1 Akkermansiaceae bacterium
CCAACTGGCTCAAAGCCCGCAGCGGCAAGCCGGAGGGAATGGCAGCCTGACTTCATAGGTGTCATAGATCTGAAAACTATGACTCTTTTGAAACGGGCGGAGCAACAACATGTGCAAGGCGCTGCAGACTACGCTTACATCCAAACGCCACCGTCTGCCTTCAAGCCGTCGACTATTTCCTCTGGGCAGTCCAGCGCTTCTACGAACGGGGAGAATCCCGCTTCCTCGACATGCTGTGGCCACAGATCGGAGAGATCCACGATCTCGACCAAGGAAAGGAGGGGGAAGACAGACCCACCCTCGATACCGTTTTCCCCCGCAGGCACGAGAAGAAAAAGAAATAGCCACGGATATAGGAGCCCTAAGGCACTCACGGCACGAGGCCGAATTTCATCCGAAGCTCAACGAAATATGCCACTTCACACCGCTTTGTCAAAATCATAAGGGAATTAAGTTGATCGGCTTGAGCTCTGCTCAATCCTCATTCCGATTGTGACTGGTCAGCTGAATCTCTCCCGATGTCGCGCTAGAAAACCTGCATCCGGCGGTGTGGCATCCGCTGGAAATTCGAGAACGCCTCCTTCGTGCGCTTGGAATTGGGAGACCACGGTCGGATGGGGAAGGAAGGATGTGATGCGGGGGGAGAGGAACATTTTCAGATCGTCATCGAAGCCGATGAGACCTTGGTCGAAGGCGGCGTCGTGGAGGCGGTTGAGGGAGATGCCGTTGCGGACGTTGAGGCGCTCGGCTGGGTGGCTGTGCCACGGGAGGATGTGTGAGGCGACGAGGAGTTCGCGGACGGGGAGGCCGGTGAGGGCGCAGCGGTTTTCGTAGTTGTTGAGGACGATGTCGCGGAAGTAGGATTGCCCGCGTCTCTGTTTGGCGAGACCGAGGGAATCTGTGCCGTCGGATTGTGAAGCGGTGATGCGGCGGATGCCTGTGCCGGGGACGACCTCTGTGGTTTCTGCTTCGCTTTCGACGAAGAGGGCGTCGAACTTCTCTTGAGCGAGCGGGATGAGTTCGGCCGCGTTGGCGTGATATTCATCCCAAGTCTCGCGGTCAAGCTGGCTGGCCCCTTGCAGGCCGCGGATGCCGCGCAGCTGGAGCACCGGATCGAATGAGGCCAGGTTTCCAAGCTTCATCGAAATGCTGGAGGGCGTCCGCCCAAGCTTTTCAGCCAGGTCAATAATCGCAGGCAGCCGGGAGCTGATCTGCCCGAAGCGGAGCTTGTGGTAGAGGCTGAGGAGGATCAGGAGTTCGTCACGGTTCCAGCGCATGGATGATGCATGGGGCAAAGGCGGGAGGGTGAGAAGGAGAAAGGAGAAAGGAGAAAGAGGGATGAGAGGGACGCGGGAGGCACTTGGCCGGAGGTGGTAGTTTTCAGCTTTTGTCTTGGAAGAGGCAGTTGGGGTTTAATTTTTCACCGCGAAGGCGCAGAGGTCGCAAAGGGACGCAGAGGCCTGGTTGTGCAATCTGATGCGATTTGATGGAGAGGCTGGAAGAGGCGGGGGCTGGGTTGTTTGGGGTGGCGTTGGGGATCGGAGCTCTGGGTGAGAGCTGGGGATGAGAACCCCAGCAGTCCGAGGGCCTGCGGCGCGAGGGTGGTGGTAGAGGCTGAGGAGGATCAGGAGTTCGTCACGGCTCCAGCGCATGGATGATGCATGGGGGACAGGCAACGAAAGGAGCGTGGAAATCCGGGATTGGGTGATCAGGTCCTGGGACGGCGCTTGAGTTTCGATTCGAGGGCTTTGAGTTCGGCTTCGTCTTCCTCGTCGGCTTTGCGGGCTTCCCGGGTTTTGCGCTGTTGATCGTATTCCATGTAGAGTTCCGTGGTTTGCTTTTCCATCCGCGCGTGGCTGATGCGGCCGGCGTTCTCTAGCAGGGGGAAGCCGTTGGAGGTGATGATCTGATCGACGTTCTCTTTCCAGAAAGCCATCCGGGTTTCCTTGCGGCTTTTGGCCCGGAGTGCGGCGGTTTCCAGAAAGATGGTGACGAGGCGGTTGAGCGTGTCGATCTCGTCCTCGGTGAGGTAGTTTTTGGCAACGAGGATGTCCTGTTTGCGGACTTTGCCGCCTTTCCATGTCAGCAGGCCGAAGTTCGCGTCCTTGGGATCGGCGCGTAGGGTGATAAGCTCGGCGGCGGTTCTCCCGGTGACGGCGAAAATCAGAAGGTTCTGGACGATGGCGAAGAATTTGTGGGTCTCGTTGTCGGTTTTGTCGTAATCCGTGCTCAGGGCGAAGAGATCCCGGACTTTCTGGTAAAAGCGTTTCTCGGAGGCGCGTATGTCGCGGATGCGCTCCAACATCTCGTCGAAGTGGTCGGGGTAGCCGTCCGGGTTCTTGAGGCGCTCGTCGTCCATAGCGAAGCCTTTGACGAGGTATTCCCGCAGCACGGTGGTGGCCCAGCGGCGGAACTGGACGCCGCGCGGGGAGCGCACGCGGTAACCGACGGCGAGGATGGCATCGAGATTGTAGAGCTTTGTCCGGTAGTCCTTGCCGTCGGCGGCAGTTGTCAAGGATTCCTTGACAACAGAACGAGGGTCGAGTTCCGCGTCCTCGAAGATGTTTTTGAGGTGGAGGGAAATGTTCTGCTTGGTGGCGAGAAACAGCTCCGCCATCTCAAGTTGCGAAAGCCAGACCGTTTCTCCATCTGCGCGCAACTGGATGCGGCTTTGGCGGTCTTCCGTCTCGTAAAGGATCAGCTCGGACATGGCGGTGGGTGGGAGGATGAAATTTCCACTTTTAAACTTCAAACTTCAAATGGGGAGGGGGTCGCGCAGGAAAGGCGTAAACCGGTGCTCGACGCGGAAGGCTCTTGGCCGATGTCGTGGTTTCCAGCTTTTGTCCTTGGAAGACGCAGTTGAGGTTCAATCTCCACCGCGAAGGCGCAGAGGTCGCAAAGGTAATCAGAGATCTAGTTGATACAATTTGGTGGAGAACGCTCGTTGAATGCAGTTGAGATAGGCTTCGGAAAGTGACGTGGAGTTCCAACTAGGGCTCCGGTTGATGGAGAGGCTGGAAGAGGCGAGGGTCCGGGCTGACCGTACGGATCGGAGTTCTGCGCGAGAGCCGGGGGATGCAGCCCCTCCCCTCTTGGCGTTCTTGGCGGCTTGGCGGTGGAATCATTGGATGCCGGGGCAGCAGGATGCAGCCCCTCCTTGGGCTTGCGGCGCCGAGCTTAGAGGCGGAGGGGTGAATTCAGCTCATTCATCAGCGTTCATGCCGTCATCTGTGGTTCATTTCTCCGCGTGGTTGCTGGGGTAGTCTCCAGCTGCGGTGAAGAGGCCAATGCAGGACTGGGGGCGGAAGCAACGTCAAACGTATTGCCAGCCCTTGTTTCCGGCGAGGGGCCCAGAAACGACACGCGAGGGCGCGCGTGCTCCTCTAGGTGGGCTGCTCGCCGCGGGCCATGACGACCTTGCCGGTGCGGACGGTTTCGATGATCTCGTATTGGGAGAACATGCCGACTGCGGCATCGAGCTTGGGGCTGTCGCCGGTGATCATGACGACCATTGAGGTGGGAGTGAGGTCGACGGTTTTGCCGTTGAAATGCTCGCAGATCTGGAGAGCGGCGGAGCGTTCATCGGTGCTGCAGAGAATTTTGATGAGGATCATTTCCTTGGTCACCGCGTGGGCGCTGGTGTGCTCGGAGCAGTGGATGACATCGATGAGCTTGGCAACCTGCTTGATGATTTGCTCAAGGCCCCCTGGATCGCCGGTGATGCCGATGGTCATCCGCGAGAAGCGCGGGTTGCGCCCTTGGGAGACGACGAGCGAATCAATGTTGAAGGCGCGGCGCGAGAACACCTGGCAGATGCGCATGAGCACGCCCGGCTCGTTGTTGACGAGGATCGAGAGCGTGTGGCCGGAGCCGCTCTGTGCGGCGGCCGTTGGGATGACTGGGGTGTCGGTGGTGGTGATCATGTTCTAAAGAGAGTGAAAAGTGAGCAGTGGGCGGTGATCAGTGGGCGGTGGAAGACCGGGCGAGAGGAAAGGAGGAAGTGCCGAGCGAGAAGTGAGAAGTGGTGGTTGGATCGGAAGCACTGATCACTGATCACTGATCACTTGGCACTGAATCCGAATCACGTGGAACCGGTGGGCTTCTCCATTTTGTACTTCGGCGGCTCGGTGAGCATGTCTTCGAGGGCGGCACCGGCGGGGATCATCGGGAAGACGTTGTCGGTTTTGACGCACTCAGCGTGGATGAGGATCGGGCCGTCGTTGTAGGCCAGGGCTTTTTCCAACATTCGGGTGACATCGGCGGGGCGCTTGATGTTGACGCTGGGGATGCCGTAGGCGGCGGCGAGTTTGCAGAAATCTGGATTGCCCTCAAGGTCCACTCCGGACTCGCGATTCTCGAAAAACAGCTCCTGCCACTGGCGCACCATGCCGAGGTAGTGGTTGTTGAGCACAACGATCTTGATCGGCAATTTGTGAATCGCGGCGGTGGCGAGTTCGAACAAGGTCATCTGGAAGCCGCCGTCGCCGGAGATGGAGATGACCGTTTTATCAGGGCAGGCGAACTGGGCGCCGATGGCGGCAGGGAAGCCGAAGCCCATGGTGCCCGCGCCACCGGAGGAAAGCCAATGGAAGGACTCGGCGTTTTTATAGAACTGGGCCGCCCACATCTGATGCTGGCCCACATCGGTCGAGACGATGGCCTTGCCCTCGGTGAGTTCGTAGAGTTCGTCGATGACCTGCTGCATGCGGAGGCCACCCTGCTTCTTGTAAGAGAGGGGGTATTTCTTTTTGTAGCCGTCGAGTTTGGCGAGCCATTCGGAGGTCGGCAGCGCTTCGGCATGCTTGTTGAGAGCCTCAAGAGCGGCCTTGGCATCGCCGATGACCTGCACGTGCGGGCGGATCATTTTGTCCATTTCCGCATGGTCGATGTCGATGTGGATGATCTTGGCGGTGGCGCAGAATTTGTCTGCTTGGCCGATGATCCGATCATCGAAGCGGGAGCCGACGTTGATCAGCAGGTCGCACTCGACCATCGCCTTGTTGGCGTAGGCGGTGCCGTGCATGCCGAGCATGCCGAGTGAAAGCGGGTGGGTCTCCGGGAAAACGCCTTTGCCCAGCAGGGTGGAGGTGACGGGGCAGCCGAGGCGCTCGGCGAGGCGCAGAAGCTCCTTGTCGGCGCGGGCGATCATCGCTCCCTGACCTGCGAGGATTACGGGGCGCTTTGCCTGGGCGATCATTTCCGCAGCCCGGTTGATCGCATCGGCATCGATGTTGAAGGCTTTTTCGGGATGGTAGCCGGGGAGATCGAAAGAAGGATTGAGATCGCCGGTAAACGGACCTTGGGAAATGTCTTTGGGGACATCGATCAGCACCGGACCGGGGCGTCCGGTGGTGGCGATGTGGTAGGCCTCGCGGGCAACCCGGGGAAGGTCGTTGCTCTTCTTCACGAGGTAGTTGTGCTTCACCACTGGGATGGTGATCCCGAAAATGTCGGCTTCTTGGAAGGCGTCCTTGCCCAACATCCATGTCACCTGCTGGCCGCAGATCACAATCATCGGCACGGAATCCATCATCGCGGTCATCAGGCCGGTTACGGTGTTGCCGGCGCCCGGGCCGGAGGTCACAAGAACGGCTGCTGGTCTGCCCGTGGCACGCGCATAGCCATCGGCCATGTGAACGGCTCCCTGCTCGTGACGGACGAGGACGAACTTCATCTTCGTCTTGATTGTCTCCAGGGCATCGAAGATCGGAATCGCCGCACCGCCGGAGTAACCGAAGATGTATTCGATCCCGAGGTCATCGAGAGTTTTGATGAGGGCTTGCGCTCCGTCGAGTTGTTCCTTGCTCATAAGATTGGGGTTGGGGCAGGAACTTGGCTCAATCCAGCAGACAACACAATGGAAAATTGCTGTTTTTCGGATAAGTTAGAGGAAACGCCCGCTTGAATCCTAAGAAAGTTCTGATTTTCAGAGCAACCGAGCTCTTTCCTGCTTTTTCGATCCGAGCTTTCTCTCCCGCGCATTCGAGCGGCTAAGGTTTGCGTGCCGCCGGATTTTATCCTAGCAGTGGCGGCAGATGATCAACTTTTCCCTCTTCGGTATTCCAATCAGCGTGCTGCCTTGGTTCTGGATTACCTTGGCGCTGATTGGCGGCGTGGGTGGCGCTGACGGGAAGGACGGGATTTTGAAGCTGCTGCTGTTCGTGATTGCCGGGTTCATTTCCATCCTTGTCCATGAACTCGGGCATGCTCTGACAGCGAAGCATTTCGGGAAACGGGTGAACATCGTTCTGCAGGCTTTTGGCGGCTACGCGGCCTATAGCGGCGGCGCGCCTTTAAGCCGACCACGGACATTCATGATCACCGCTGCTGGTCCGGCAATACAGATCGTGCTCGGGCTCTTGGCGTTGATTGCTTTGAGAAACTCCTCCGGGATGGCCCCTAACGGCCTGTATTTTCTCTGGGCTCTCGTGTGGGTCAGCATTGCGTGGGCGGTGCTCAACCTCCTCCCGGTTCTCCCGTTGGACGGCGGCCGATTGCTTGAGTCCGTTCTCGGCCCGCGGCGGATCAAACTGACACTTGGCATCTCCGCTGCGGTCGGGGTCGTGGTGTGTGTTCTTTCTTTGGTCGTGTATGCCCAGCCGTTCGTGGCCGTGTTCCTCGGCATGTTCGCCTACCAGTCGTTCCAAGCGCTCAGGCAGTTGCCGTGACCTCAGCCCCACAAGAGCCGGACGGCAGCGGCGAAGGAAAACCCGACGATCATCCACTCAAACGCCGCCTGCGGCACGCGGCCGATCAGCCACCGGCCGATCAAAATCCCCGCCACCACCCCCGGCAGCAGCTTGGCGTTTTCCCATAGACTCTCCTCGGTGATCAGTGCGAGCCGGGCGTTGAGTGGCACCTTGATGAGATTCACCAGCAGGAAAAAGCGCGCGCCGATGCCGATCATCTCCATTTTCGGGATGCGGCAGGTCAGGAAATAGAGCTGGATCACCGGCCCGGCCGCGTTGGCCAGCATCGTAGCGAATCCGCCGAGCACTCCCGCACCAAGGCCGAAGCTGCGCGAATCTGCCATTTCCTGGAAAAGCAGCGGCCTAAGCTTCCGGAGCGCCTGTATAAATACCATGAACAGGACGCAGCCGCCGATGATCCGCCGCGCCACCGTGTCGTTGATCTCGCCCAGCAGCCACCAGCCGATCAGGAGCCCGACCAGAGTCGCTGGCAGAAGTTTCCACACCGGTTTCCACGAGCCGTGCTTTAGAAACGCTGGATACGCCATCAGATCGGCCGCGATCAGCAGCGGCAGCGCGAGACCCACCGAGGCTTTAGCACCATAGACATCCGCCAGCAGCACCACGGAGATCATCGAGATACCACTGAAACCGGCCTTCGAGAGCCCGATACATAGGGCCGCCACGAGTGCGATCATCAGCATCCCCGGTTCATTCAACATCTGCCAGGAGAGTGAGGGCTCCGCGGCGGTGTTAGAAGTTATTTGTTATTCGTGAGATGGCGGGAACACATCATCCGCTCGCGGAACGGCACGCTGTTAGAGGGACCTTTACCGCGAATGAACGCGAATGGAAGCCAATGAAGAGACGAGGAAATCAAAAAATTGTGTCACAGGAAAGGATTCGAGTCCATTCGCGTTCATTCGCGGTTTGATTCTGTATCCTCCATGGCGTGAGATCATCATCGGAAGCGGCCCGCCCCACGGACATCTTCCAAGGCCTTAACCTCAAACATTTCCGCCGGAAAGAATGCTCCGCCTCCTCCGCCATACGCTGCGATTTCCGCTCCTGAGCCTCCTGTCTTTCCTGATGGCCATCGTCTCGACCTCGCTGGTACTGGTGCTACCGGGGATCACCATGCGCTTCATTGATGTAATCATCGCGCAAAACCGGCCGGACCTCATATTATCCACTGCCGCCCTTGGTGCTGGCGCCATCCTCGCTAGACAAATCCTCTCCACCCTACGCAGCTATCTAAACAACAATCTGGAGCTGAAACTCACGCACCTGATCCGCGTCGAACTCTACGACAAACTCCAGCGCCTGCCGATCAAGTGGTTCGACAAGAACTCCTCGGGCGAAATCATGTCGCGCGTGGCAGATGATGTCCCGACCATGGATCGCGTCATTGTTGAGGGGCTCGACCAAGCGCTCGCCGCCGCGCTGCAGTTTCTGGTGGTGCTCGCCTACCTTCTTTATTACTCGTGGGAGCTGACGCTGGTGACTCTGATCCCGCTGCCGCTCATCGGCCTGCTGACGGCGTGGTGGGCGAAGAAGGCGGAGCCGAAATGGCGGGCCTCCTCGGAAGCTTCCTCGGCCCTCAACGCGGCTCTTCATGACAACCTCGCCGGCATCCGCCAGATCAAGGCCTACACCGTAGAGCCCGAGGCGCTAACTGAGTTCGATGAAGCCTCGCAAAACGTCGGCAACAAGCATCGCGATGTGATGAAGGGCCAGGCCATCGTCTGGCCGACGGTTTCATTCATCGCGGAAACCGGTATCATCCTCATGGTCGCCTTCGGCGCATACTGGACACTAAACGGCGAACTCTCGCCGGGAGTCGTCATCGCCTTCCTCGTCGCTTGGGGGTTTCTCTTTGATCCCATTTCCCGGATCAATCCCCTCTCCCAGACCTTTACCCGCGGCCTCGTTTCCGCGAAGCGCGTTTTCGCTATAATCGACGCTCCTGACGAGACTCATCTAACAGAGGGGCTGCGCCCGCAGACACTCGCAGGCCGCATTGACTTTCAAGACGTTTCCTTTTCCTACAGTGACGAGGTACCCGCGTTGAGAAAGGTCGACCTGACAGCCCTCCCCGGCCAGACCCTTGCCTTGGTCGGCGCGACCGGCTCCGGAAAATCCACCCTGCTCAACCTGCTCTCGCGCTTCTACGAGCCCGACTCCGGAACCATCCTGTTAGATGGAGTTCCCATCTCTGAAATTTCCAAAGAGTGGCTGCGGGACCGAACCGGTTTCGTCACTCAGGAGCCCTTCCTTTTCAACACGACGATACGCGAAAACCTCATCCTTGCGAAGCCCGGTGCAACTGACGAGGAACTGTGGGAGGCGCTGGAAGCTGCCAATGCCGCTGCCTTCGTCGACGCCCTGCCCGAGCAGCTTGACACCCGCGCCGGCGAACGCGGCATTCGATTTTCCGGAGGTGAGAAGCAGCGCCTTTCCATCGCCCGCGCACTGCTGAAAAACCCTCCCCTGCTGTTGTTGGACGAGGCCACCTCGGCGCTCGACAACACCACCGAAAAGCTGGTCCAGCAGGCGCTCGATCGGCTGCGCGCCGATCGCACTTGCTTAGTCATCGCCCACCGGCTCAGCACCATCCGGGACGCGGATCTCATCTGCGTGCTGGAGCAAGGCCGCATTGTCGAGCGCGGCACCCACGAAGAATTGTTAGGACAGGAGGGCGCGTACTTCCGGCTACTGCGGCACGCGGAAAGCGGCGTCAATCTCTAACGTCGATCCGGCGTTTTTCCAATTCCCTCCTCGACCGGAACCTCGTTCGAAGGTATCCTACGAGACAAACGATCTCCCATGGAAACCCTGCTGAAAATTCCCGACTCCTCCACCCCCAGCACGCTCAGTGAAGTGCTGGAATCCCTCAAAAAAGAGCATCTTGATCCCCGTCTCGAATCGAAGGCCTGGGGCGATTGGATCTACCTAGACGGCTACAATTCCGTCATCAGCATCGAATCAAACCGCGGCCTCAGTTCCTCCGCCACCATTGAGCACGCGGAAGGTGAAGAAGACGGGGAGTTCGTCCAATGCATCCACCGCGCCTTCGGTCGGCTCGGCTGGCATGGTGTTGACGACGATGGCGAGTTCTCGCTTGGTTAGATCTCGGAGAGCGCCTCGGCGATCACCTCAAGCATGAAGGTGGCGTCGGCCTTGGTAATGCACATTGGCGGCTTGATCCGTAGGGTGTTGCCCCACAAGCCGCCTTTGCCAATCAGGAGGCCCTTGTCTTTGCATTTCTCGAAAACCTCGGCGCATTCATCTTTCGCGGGCTCTTTGGTGGCGCGGTCTTTCACCAGTTCCACTCCCAGCATCAAGCCCATGCCGCGCACTTCGCCGATGAGCTGATGTTTCTCCGCCAGCTTCTCAAGGCCGCTTTTAAGGAAACCGCCGACCTCCAGCGAGTTTGCCTGCAGGCCTTCGTTTTCAATCACCCGGAGCACCGCCCGTCCTTGCGCACATGCGACGGGATTTCCGCCGAATGTGTTAAAATGGATTCTTGAAGCGAGAGCCGAGGCGATCTCAGGAGTGGTGACCACTGCGGCAAGCGGCGCACCGTTGCCGATTCCTTTCGCCATTGTGACGATGTCCGGAGTTACTCCCTGGGTCTCGAATCCCCAGAAATGCGTGCCGGTCCTGCCAAAGCCGGACTGCACTTCATCCGCGATACACAGCCCGCCCGCCGCCCGCGCATGTGCGTAGGCATGCTCAAGATACCCCGGGGGAAAAACAACCGAGCCGCCGACGCCTTGGATCGATTCGGCGATGAATCCCGCGATTTTCCCGGAGGTTCCGAACTGGATCACCTCCCGCACGTCTGCGGCGTATTTTTCCCCGGCTTCCGGATCGTCCATACCATGCGGACCGCGATACGTGTCCGCCATCTTCGCGTGCTGCACACCGAAGGAATGCGGCACATTGAACTTCCATGTGTGGTGGGACGTGAGCGCCATCGTGCCGGGGCTGCCGCCGTGATACGCGTTGCGCAGCGCGATGAGATCGTAGTTTCCGGTGTAGGCACGCGCCATCAGCACCGCTAAGTCATTCGCCTCGGAGCCGGAGTTGACAAAGTAGCAGACTTTCAGGTTGCCCGGCATCTTTTCAGCCAGTTCTTTGGCATAAAGTGCGATCCCCGGGTTCAGATAAATCGTGGTTGTGTGCTGGATTGTCTGGTTCTGCAGGTTTGCCGCTTTCACCACCTCCGGATGGCAGTGGCCGACGCTGACGGTAACGATACCGCCGAAGCCATCGAGGTAACGACGCCCCGTTTCATCAAACAGATACTGCCCCTTGCCCTCGACGATGCAGATCGGCTTCTTGTAGTAGTGGAAGATCGCCGGGTTCACGTACTGCTTGCGCAGGGCGAGAATCTCCTCAGGCGAAGGACCTTCGTATGGCAGCGGCGTGTGATCAAATGCAGGGAGCTGGGGCATGGATTAATTAGATGTTGCGGTGGAGAAACTGCCCCCATCCGGTTTCGCCGGTCCATTGACCATCGCGCACCATCACCTTGCCACGAACGGTAACAAACTCCGCGCGGCCGACGACTTGGCGACCTTCGAACGCCGAGTAATCCGTGGCCATCGAATGGGTTTTCACGGAAATTTCTCCCTGCCAATCCGGATCCCAAATCACCAGATCCGCATCGCTGCCAACCGCAATGGTCCCCTTTCGAGGATACAGTCCAAAAATCTGCGCGGGCTTGGTGCTGGCGCAGCGCACCAATGTTTGAAGATCGATTCTGTCCCGGCAAACGCCCTCGGTATAAAGCAACTTCACCCGCTCCTCCACGCTTGGGATGCCGTTGGGTATGAGGGTGAAATTCCCCGGCTCACCGGTTGGCTTCATTTCCGCATCAAGGCGGTTCTCTGGATGTCCCATCCGCTTCTGCGTCTTGAAATCAAACGGCGCGTGATCCGTTCCTACGGTATCGATTGTCCCATCGGCGATTTTTTCCCAGAGAAACTCCCCGTGCTCCTTCGAACGGATCGGCGGGCTCATGACGTATTTGGCACCCTCGAAATCCGGCAGCTCGGCGTAGCTGCTATCGAGCGTTAAGTATGGCGCGACAGTCTCAATCCAGGCTTTGACTCCCCGTTCACGCGCGGCAGTGATCGCCTCCACTGCCGGAACGCAACTGGTGTGCACCACGTAAACCTCCGCACCTGTCAGTTCCGCAAAGGTCATCAGGTGATGGCATCCCTCCGCCTCCACCGTCACCGGCCGCGACGGCTCGTGCCACTCCGGCCCGGTCCTACCCTCGGCGACGAGTTTCTTCTGTGTCTCCGCTACAAGATCCGCGTTTTCACAATGCGCCGTCACCACCACCCCCAGCTCCGCCGCAAGCGACAAGGTCTGATAGAGCTCAGTGTCTTCAATGCCGAGAGCGCCCTTGTAAGCCAAGAAAACTTTGAACGAGGTGATGCCTTCCTCAAAAACAATCTTACGAAGATCATCCGCCGTCGTCTCATCAAACCGAGTGACGCCCATGTGAAACGTATAGTCACAGGAGGAGATCCCAGCCGCCTTGCTTTTCCACAAGGCGATCGCTTCCCGAGGATTGTCGCCGCGCGAGGGACAGCACATCTCAATCAGGGTCGTCGTCCCGCCCATCAGCGCCGCCTTGCTGCCGGTGGCGTAGTCGTCCTTGGAAAAGGTACCCATGAACGGCAGGTAAATATGCACGTGTGGATCGATGAAACCCGGAAACAGAAGTTTTCCGCTCGCGTCGATCGTCTCCGCGTCATCCGGATTCAGCCGCGTTCCGATTTCAGTAATCAAGCCATCCCGGCACCGCACATCCGCAACGAACTGTTTCTCGGCGGTGACGATGGTGGCGTTTTTGATGAGGAGGGTCACGGCGGAGAGAGGTAAGAATTCCCATCACAAATGCCGCTTTTGTGCCACCCCGTCAATCATTCTCCCAGTATGCCTGCATGAGGAGTGCATGCCTCCTAGCCATCGATGTGAACCGGCAGGATGAACGCTCTTCGCTCTCATTAGGGTTAGCGTGAGAGATTACCAATCTATTAATAGCGGGACAGGCATTAACCTCTTAAAAAATGTACATACATTCGCTGCGGGCTTTCTCGTTGGGCCGGATTCGGCGCGACAGTCCAAATCAACTACTTCGCCCATACCTCGCCATCGCCGAAGGAAAACCAGCGGGTGGTGGTGGTCTTGCGTTGGGTGTAGAACTCCACCCCTTCCTTGCCCTGGATGTGAAGGTCGCCAAAGAACGAATCGTTCCAACCCGAAAACGGGAAATACGCCAGCGGCGCTGGCACGCCAACATTGATGCCGACCATTCCGGCACTGACTTTGCGGCGGAACTCGCGCGCCGCTCTTCCGGAACTGGTAAAAATCGCCGCGCCGTTGCCAAAGGACTGGCAGTTGGCGGAGGCAATGGCGTCATCGAGAGTCTTTGCCCGCATGACAACCAGAACAGGGCCGAACACCTCGGTTCCCATCAGCGGATTGTCAGGCTGGACGTGATCGATGAGAGTGGGGCCGAGGAAGAAGCCATTGGGCGCTTCATCGACTTTGGTCGGTCGGCCGTCGGCGAGCAACTTTCCTCCGGCCTGCTCCCCTGCGTCTATCAGGCTCGCCACCTTGGAGCGATGCTCTGCGGAAATAACAGCACCCATGTCCGGCTGAGTCTCCCGGGTATCGGTGGTGCCTACTTTCATCGATTTCACCAGATCGGCCAAATCTGGCAGCAGCCTCTCGCCCGCCTCACCTACTGCGACCACAGTAGATCCAGCCATGCAGCGCTCGCCCGCGCATCCAAAGGCACCGTCTTTAACGGCCTCCACTGTCCGGTCCACATTTGCGTCCGGCATGAGGATGATGAAATTCTTCGCTCCTCCTGCGGCTTGGACACGCTTGCCATTGGCGGTGCCCTCGCGGTGGATCTTCCGCGCCACGGGCGTCGACCCGACAAAACTGATCGCTCTAACATCCGGGTGCTCCAGGAGGGCGTCCACGCATTCACGACCGCCGTGGACGATGTTCATCACGCCCGGTGGCAGACCGGCTCTCTCCAGAATCGCCACTACCCGCTGCATCGTAAGCGGCACTTTTTCGCTCGGCTTCAGCACAAAGGTGTTTCCACAGGCGATCGCCAGAGGCCACATCCACATCGGCACCAGAGCCGGAAAGTTAAAAGGGCAGATCCCAGCCACGACGCCCAGAGGATGCCGGTCGGTGTGGCAGTCAATGCCGCGGGCGATGTTTTCCAGGCTTTCGCCCATCAGCAGAGAAGGAATACCGCAAGCGAACTCGACAACCTCAATCCCCCGTCTGAGGTCGCCCCGGGCTTCCGAAAGCGTTTTTCCATGCTCGGTGGCTATGCCGAGGCAGAGTTCTTCGAAGGCGTCCTCCAGCATGATCTTCGCGCGGAAAAAGACTTGAGCCCGCTCGTTGGGCGGAGTGTCGCGCCAGTCGGGAAAGGCCTCCCTCGCGGATGCGACGGCGGCATCGACCTCCGCAGCGCCGCACATAGGAACCTGAGCAATGACGCTGCCCCGGGATGGGTTGAAGACAGGGCTGAGGGGCTTGCCGGAGGGAGTGATCCACTTCCCGCCGAAGTAATTAGGACAAAAAGGCGTTTCAGAACTCATTGCGATGAAGTAGGTGCTCTTTTATAGGCCATCCGCGCCAACACGCACATCTAAAACTCAAAGCCGGAGCCTGTTTATTAAATGGGACGCATCCTTCTTGAAAAGCCATATAACCAGATGTTAGGTCGCACATCCGGTAGTTGCCCGCGATCAAAAAGGCCGCGCCGAAAAGTTGAAGCCGCTGCTACCGCTGTTTCAGCCTCGGGAGGCCGGGAAACCGGAATTTGCGTGCGGACTGGGCGAGAGGGGGCAAATCCTCCGCCTCAAGGTAAGGCTGAAGTGAACGGGTGATCTTGTCGGCGTCGAGATCGCGACCGATAAAAACAGCGCAAGAGTCGGTGTCATAGCTCAGGGTGGTTTTGATGATGTTCGGCCGCTTTATGTCGTCATCCGTGCGTTGGAAAAAACAGGCCGGATGCTCCGGGTCATCCAGCAGCGGCACAAAACCTTTTATGCGGAGCACCTCGGGCGGAAAAGAGCCGAGCCAGCGCACCAAGGTCTCCTCACGCAGCGGCGGCAGCGCGACGCGGACGGCGACATGCTGGTGGGAGTGCCCGAGCCGGGACGAAGGATTAAGCCTTGCTCTCGACGGCTGCGAAAGCAGCTCCGCTGCGAGCTCCCTGGGCGAGCTGGCGCGAGCGTTCGGATTGATTTCCGAGAGATCTTTCCGAAGGCGCTGCTGCTGCTTCAGGGAAGCGGACTGGCTGCGGTTGGTGAAAATGTGGCTGGCGGTTGCGGCCTGCGCGCGCTCAATGGCCCGGTCCCAGGGAAGAAAACGCTTCTGCCAGCGGGCCTCGTTGATCACCGCGATCTGAAAGACAGGCTCGTAGCGTCCAGCCAGCTCCGGATCTAGGGTCAAGAGCTCGAGGAGAGGGAACGGATCGGTCGTGCCATTTGCCTCCACGAAGACGACCGGCGAGCCTTCAAGCGGCACGCTCGCCAGCTCGTCCTTCAGGTTCTCTGCGGAGTCGCAGCAAACGCAGCCCCCGGAGATGGCCCGAACTTCATTGGCGACTTCGCGGAGCATCGCGCTGTCGATCTCTGCGTTGATGAAATCGTTGAGTATGATGTAGGGCGTGCACGGACTGCCTTCGAAAAGCGGGATGATCTCGCGGAGAAAAGTGGTTTTCCCCGCGCCAAGGAAGCCGACGATGATGACGAGTGGAGTTTTTGCTACGGACATGGGATCTCGAGGCGGAAACATACCTGCTGCAGGAGGCTTGGCCAGTTGTTAACCGCGTTTCCTGCCCTGACCAGCAGCCTCCGCGTTCAGCGGGAGAGGTCGTCCGATTGCTTCACAAAATTATCGCCATCCCACTCGGCATCGTTTGCAACCGAGGTCCCGTGCTCTTTTTCCGCTTTCTCCCGCGCCTTGCGCTCGCCCTGCATGCGGACGAGCTCCGTATGGGTGGTGAAATAGGGGAGGCTTAGGCCCTTAAAATCCCCGATCGTTTCGAAGCCCTTTCCCTCCATGAACTCTAGCAGGCCTTCGCAGAGCTCGGTTGCCAGGCCGTAGCCGAACTTCATGACTCCGGTGCAGACTTGCACCGTATCACTTCCCAAGAGAATGAACTGTGCTGCATCAGCCCCGGTTTCCACGCCCCCTAGGCCGGAGAGCGAGCGGCCGGGGAAATCCTTTTTGATAAGCTGGGCGATCTCCATCACCATACGCAGGGCGATCGGTTTCACGGCCTTGGACGAGTAGCCGCCGGGCGTGGTGTGGCCTTCAACGGTGGGCTCCGGGCGCAGCGTTTCAAGGTTCACGCCCATGACGCTGCGGATCGTGTTGATCGCGGAAACACCGTGGCAGCCAGCGCGCAGGGCGGCTGCGGTGGGGTCCTCGATGTGGGTAACGTTGGGCGTCATCTTCGCCCATACTGGGAGCCTCGCAGCACCCATGACCCAGCCGCAGACTTCCTCCAGAATTTCCGGGTCCTGGCCCATCGCGGCTCCCATTTTTCTTTCGGGAAGACCGTGGGGACAGGAAAAATTGAGTTCGAATCCATCGACACCGGCATCCTGGCAGCGCTCGATGATCTCGCACCAGGCGTCCTTGTTATATTCCTCCATCACCGAGGCGATGAGCATGCCTTCCGGATACGCGTCCTTGGCCTCCTTGAACTCGTCGAGCCAGATCTCGAACTTGCGGTCGCTGATGAGCTCGATGTTTTCCCAACCGATGACCTCCTTGCCGTCGCCCGCCATGAGCTTGGCGTAACGCGGGCCGACGTTGACGACCTTGGATGAATCGAGGCTGACGGTCTTGGCGATCACTCCGCCCCAGCCTTCCTTGAAGGCACGCTTGATGACCTTGACGTTGGTCCCCGGAGGACCGGAGCCGATCACGAAGGGGTTGGTGAATTTCAATCCGTCAACGGTGGTGGCGAGGGTTCTCATGAATGGATCGGGATCAAGATTCAGGGAGTCTAAGCCAGCAGGAATCAGGCCGAAAGCAAAAATGCCTGATCGACAGGGATTCCAGGCCGGGCGGATTCTTTGGAAAGAAAGCAGAAATCGCCATTTCATTCATACTCGCACGGAAACCCGCCCAGCATACTCCCTTGATGTTTTCTCTTC
>JBGTDO010000005.1:0-66808 GCA_041748235.1 Akkermansiaceae bacterium
GCCATGCCCCTCCTCCTTACAAACAGGGTGACTAGAAGAAACGTAGCTTGGCATGGCGGATGCAATCCGCCGCCACTACTGCACGCTCGCCAGAAACTCTCCCCCGAGCAGCTCTGCCCTCGCCTCGCCCACAAGGAAAAGTGAGCCGGCGACAAGCACTGGCCCGCCGTGGCTTCTAGCTGATAGAAGCGCTTCAGAAAAAGTATCAAAGCACTCCACCTCCTCGCCCTCCTCCAGAAATGTCAGGAGATCCTCGCAAGCCAGCCCCCGCTGCGTCCCAACCCTGCAGAAAACCATCCGCTCGACCAGCCCGCGCAGCTCCTTCAATATACCGGCGACATCCTTGGACTCGACCGCACCGAAGACCAGAGTCCCCCGCTCCGCGCCGCCGACCTCCTCCAGCCAAGTTTCGCGGAGCACTTTGGCGGCATGGGGATTGTGCGCGCCATCCAGCACGATCTCTGTCTCTTCGGAAGTGATGCGTTCGAAACGCCCCGGCCAAGAAACCTTCGCCAGCCCGTCCGCCACACTCTCGGAGCCCAGCCTCACCCCGAGCTGATGCAGCGCGGCGACTGCGAGAGCTGCATTCCACTTCTGATGCCGACCCGCCAGCGCGATTCCGTAGCCCTCCAGCGGCTCCTTTATAAATAGCAGCGGAGCCCTCCGCTCGTTTGCCTCCTTTTCGAGAACCAGCCGCGCCTCCTCTTCCTGCGGAGCGGAAAGGGCCGGCACTCCCTCCAGAAAGATGCCCGCCTTTTCCCGCGCGATCTCTCCCAGCGTCTCTCCCAGCCATTGAGTGTGATCCATGCCGATAGGCGTCACCACGCAGACATCGGCGGGCACCGCCGTCGTCGCGTCTAGCCTGCCACCCATCCCGGTCTCCAGCACGATCAGCTCGCAGTTTCTCTCGTTGAACCACATCATCGCCACCACCAGCGAGATCTCAAAAAACGTCGGATGCACCTCCAGTTGCTCGCAAACCGCCCGCACCTCCGTGAGCAGTTCCGAGCACCGCTCCTCGGAAATCATTTCCCCGGAAACGCGCATCCGCTCGCGATAATCCACCAGATGCGGAGAGGTGAAAAGCCCGGTCCGCCGCCCGCAGGCCCGCGCCACCCGGTCGATCATCGCGCAGACGCTGCCCTTGCCATTGGTGCCGGCCACATGCGCCACCTGCACCCCGTGCTTCGGAAACGCCAGACATTCTTTCAGCAACAGCCGCGGCCCCTCCAGCCCCAGCTTGATTCCAAACTGCTGGGTGCCGAAAAGCCAGTCGATCGCTTCCTTGTATTCCATCTGCTGTGGCGAAGCTCAACTCTCCCGCAAGCTTTATCAAGAACGATGCCGCTCATGTGGCTGCGGCGTCCCGCCGCAGGCCGTGTGGGAAGCGTCTCGCTTCCAACGAAAGAGGTGGCGAGACGCCACTGTCACGGCCTGCCGCGGGACGCGGCAGCGACTATCCCCTCCGGATCTTCGAACCTTTGAAGAGGATGATGATTCGATAAACCCGCTTTTTGCGGGTGAAAATCTCACCCGTCGCTAGATCGAAGCGCTCCGGGATCTCCTGGTGATGGATGTCCACGCTCGCGAGAAAGCCTCGCTCCGAAAGGATATCGATAAGAATCGCGATCGCCAGAGTGTTCTCGAAAAGCCCTTCCTCCGTATTGATCATCGCGCGGCCGCTGACGGCGTAGCGCTTGATGATCGGCATCATTTTCCCTTGGATGAAGTCCACGACAGCGCGCATCACCTCCGGGTTCTCCACCTGATAGCCATCGAGGCGATTCACCAGTTCCTGACGCGCGTGCTGGATAATGTCCTCCGCCAGTGGGATGTGCCGCAGCGTGTCATAGGTCCGAGGATCGAGCTCCAGCGAGCTCTGGTAATCCAGCTCCGAAACGATGTTCTGCTGGACGATCTCGATCGGCACCTGGGCGTTGATGAAATGGTAGTGGAAAATCTGCTTCAGCGAGACCAGCGCGTCGTAGGTTTTGTCCTTAAACGTCCGGTAGCGATTCCGCGCCAGTTCCGGATCGAAGTCAGTGAGCCGCTCCTCCTCCAGAGTTCCCACCCCAGACTGCCGCACCTCTGCGTTCCGGATCAGCGCCTCGCGGCCACGCTTGAGCTGGCGCCTGATGCTCTCCGCCTCATCGACAAACAGCACCATGATGTGGAAAATCGGCTGGCGGAAAAAATGTGCCCTGGGAGTATCGGCAAACTCGCGCCGCAAGCGCACCATCTGGTCGTAAAACATTTTCAGGCACTCCACCTGCACGTTCGTGCGGGGAAAGCCATCGAGCACCGCGCTGTCACGGAACTCCGGTTTCAAAAGCTCGCGCAGCAACAGGCGCAGAACCTCCTCGTCACCGACCATTCCACCCCGGGCCTTGATCTTCTCCGCATCCGGTGAACTCAGCAACTGGCTGATGATGATGGGGGGTGCCGTGATGCCACGGATCTCGCAGATGAAGGCCGTGTTCGTTCCTTTTCCCGATCCGGGCGCACCTCCCAGCAGGATCAGCTCCTTCGGGAACAACAGGTTTTCACGCCCAAATTCCTTCTCCAGCTCCTTCCAAGTGCGGTTGAAAATCAACTGAGCGTCCTTGATCTCGAGGTCAGGCGAAGGGGTGAGCGGCGGCGTATTGGAAATCTGCATGTGAGGCTGGACCGGCCGAAGCCGCCGCGAGTTTGTGCCGCTAAGGCGGGGAAAACCAGATATTGTTTCTCCGGAATTCCCCCGCTCATCTGCCACTTATGGCTCGCTCACGTGGATCCGAGCCGCGTTGACGATCAGCGCGTCCTCCGTCGATTGCGGTGCGACGGTGCCTGTTACCGTCACGGAACTGAGCTCTTTGAGACCGCTGGTGCCCTTGATATCTCCCTCAAGAACCCGTCCGTCCTGATCGACCAGTTGAATGGAAGCTGTGCCCTCGCGTTTTAGCTCTTTCGAGTCGCAGCACGCGTCCCATGGAGTCTCGCATGGGTCATCAGGCATTTCATTGCAGGGAGTGAGCTTCGCCGGATCTCCAAGTATGAACGCGGCACGGTCATTGACGAACACGTTCTCCCGGCCCATCACCTGCCCTTCAAGGGTGATCTCATCGCCCGGCTTGGCGGTGGTGCGGGCGACATGGATCGGCTGGGCATCGCCGAGAGGTTTTTCTGTGAAAAACCGCTCAAAGGCGGGATCAGCGGCAGGGGCGACGGCGACAGTCTCGGATTTCTCGCAGGAGGCGAAGAAGAGCGCGCTCAGGACAGTGGTGGATATCAGTTTTGTTTTCATGATTTTATTAAGATCTAAGAGCTTTGGGCAGAGACGGGCGCAGGCAGCGGATCGCGGGCGGCAGCGCGCCGAGTATGCCCAGCAGAATACCGGTTACGATTCCCGCAACGGCAACCAGGGGCGAAACTGTAACCGTAAAAGCGCCGATGGAAAATGGAATGGTGCGCCCGTCCAGCAGCCACAGAGCCAACAGCGACGCCAGCAAGGTTCCCGCGAGGCAGGCCAGAAGACTTTCCTGCACCAGGCTGAGAAGAATCGCGCCGCGGCCGAAGCCGATCGCTTGCAGCGTGGCGAGCTCACGGATGCGCGAGGCGAAGGCGGCGTAGAGGGTGTTGAAGCCTCCGAAGATCGCACCAGTCGCCACCAGCCCGGCGGTGATCCAGGTCATCACCCGCAGAGGCTTGAAAAACGAACTTAGGGCCGCGTAGTAGTCACTTTCGCGTAGCGCAGTCAGCTCCAGATCGAGCCGCTGTTGGCTGAAGAGATCGACCTCGGCAAAATCCTTCGGATCATCCATCCGCAGTACCACACAGGAGACGGATTCGCGCTGGGCGAGCATGTGCAGATCGCCGATCACCGCCCAGATTTCTGATTCCATGACCGTTCCAGGCGCGGCAAAAATGCCAGAGATTTTCATCTCAGATCCGTCCAGCTTCACCAGATTCCCCGGCCTCAGGCTTTCCTCCGGCAGCCCCAGCTTTCGCCACGCCAGTTTCCCGAGCATCACCTCTCCCGCCTGGGGAAAAGTCCCCTCGATCACGCGGACTTCCGGGTGCACCAGCAAAGCGCGGGGTGTGATACCACGAAACAAGGCCTGACCTTTCTTCCCATCCGGCATCTCAAGATAGGACATGTAATGAATCTCAGTCGATGCGGCAGGGATGCCAAGCGTCTGGGAAACACCACGAATTCCGGCCTCGGCGATACCTCCGAGCCGAGCCGTCACCTCGCTGCGCTGTATGCTTTCCTCACTGCCCGCCCCCAGCAGGATTGCGTTCCGCTCCGAGCCCGACGCTGAGAGCACCTGCTTCATTCCGCCGTTGAGAGCAGTCGCAGCCATAACCAACAGCACGACAAGAGCCGAGCCGCCGACCGTCTGCGCGAGACGCGACTTATCGCGGAAGAGATTTCTTAGAGCGTAACTGAGTGGCAGCATAACTAGGAAAATAGATTTATCGCAAAGGTGCAAAGGCCGCAAAGGGACGCAAAGGCAAAATTACGGTTGGAGAAGTCAGCAGAGAATCGGTTTTGCGGCGCTTTGCGACCTCTGCGTCTTTGCGGTGAAAAATTCATGATCTAAGTGATTTTACGATTGGCTGGCGGATCGCAATGATCGCGGGATGAACGGAAGCGAGGACCCCCAGAACGAGCGCCGCGGCAATCGCGGCAAGCGCGGTGGAGGCCTCGGGCAGGATGGCGAGCGTGTGGCCTTCGCTTCCCATCGTGAAGCTCTGCCAGCGGAGGAACATCCAGGCGAGTCCGGCACCGACGATGCCCCCTAACAGGCCGAGCAGTCCGCCTTCACTGAGGACCAGGAACAGAATCGCGCGGCTGGGGTAGCCGAGTGTGCGCAGGACGGCGTTCTCTTTGACCCGGCTTCTCACCATCAGCAGAATCGCATTTCCCACTAGCGCAATGACCGCGATCACCGCGCCGATGCCCAGCCAGCGGGTGAAGCCGATCAGCTCGATCAGCTGTCCCGCAGTTTCCGCGAAGAATGCTTTTTCAGGGCGAGTGTTGGTCGGAAGCTGGTCGGACTTGAAGCGTGCATCGATGGCTGCGGCCACCGGTTTTAAATCGGAAGAACGGTTCACCCGCACGTTGAACTGGGTGACGATCCCCAGACCGGACCGCGAGGCCTGCTGGAGAAACGGCAGCTTGACGTATGCGACGTTGTTGTCCTGCGGGAAAGGCGACCGGATGATGCCGGCGACATGGACGGTAATGCCGACCGCGTCGAACTTGTCCCCGGGCTTCAGGCCCCGGCGGCGCGCGAATTGTTCGCCAAGCAGTGCGCCGTCATCGCGTTTGTCCCAATCGGCAGTGCTGCCTTCGATTACTTCGATCTCTGGCGCGTATTGTTGCAGCAGACCCTCCGGCACTCCCCGGAAAGTAATGACATCGAGACTGGCGCCGCAGTTGTTGACGACGATCTGAATCGGAATCACCTCGCGCACCTCCGGGATTTGGCGGATCTCCTCCGCGTAATGCTCGGGCAATTGGCTGGTCGAGGGACAGAAACGGTTTTCCCGATATACTACGAGCGTGGTATCCGAAGCGGTGACCTCCGTGGCCTCGGCCAGCGATTGCTGGAGGGTCTCGACCGCCGTGAACAAAAACATCCCGGAGCCAACGCCGAGGATGGTGAGGAGCGTCCGCAGGCGGTGGCGACTGAGCTGCTTGATGGCGAGTGCTAATAGGGCAGTCATGTGAATGCGAGGATCGGATTTTTATTGGGATCTTCGGTAAGAAGCTGTCCTTTTTCTAAATGAAGAGTCCGGTCGGCGGCCGTGGCGGCGCGGGCGTCGTGAGTGACCATCACGATTGTTTTACCGTGCTCACGGGAGAGCGACCGCAGTAGCTCCAGGATCCGGGTGGCTGACTCGCGATCGAGATCGCCCGTCGGTTCGTCAGCGACGAGAAGCGCGGGATCGGCGACAAGGGCGCGTGCGATTGCCACCCGCTGCTCCTGACCGCCGGAAAGCTCGTTGGGCGTGTGGTGGGAGCGGTCGCTAAGGCCGACAAGTTCGAGCGCCGCCTCTGCTTTTTTCCGGCGCTCTGATCGGCTGAGTGAGGTGATCAGCAACGGCAGCTCGACGTTTTCAAAGGCAGATAAAACCGGGATGAGATGGTAGAGCTGGAAAATGTATCCCACTTTTCGCGAGCGCCAGCTGGTCAGCTGCTTGCGGGAAAACTTCGCGATATCTTCGCCATCGATTTCCAGAGTTCCGCTGGTGGGCGAGTCGATTCCGGAAATAAGGTTGAGCAGCGTGGTTTTACCAGAGCCGGAAGGACCCATCAGCGCCAGAAACTCACCGCGCGGGACCTCCAGATTCAGTTTCGCCAGCGGGGTGACGAGGTTCGGCCCCTTCTGGTAGGATTTGGTGATGGCTTTGCAGGAGATCATGATGGGTTAGTGGTTGAAAACGGGGTTGAGCCGCTGCCCGGGCTCGAGCGCTTCAGTTTTTTCGATAACCACCCACTCGCCGGGGCGGAGTCCTTCATCGACGCGGATGAGATTTTCCCGGGTCGCGGAGGTGGAGACGCTGCGCCGTTCTGCGCGGAGCGATTCAGGGTCACAGACCCACACGCTGCCATCGCTTACGGCGAGCTTCGGGACGTAGATGGCGATGTCCATGGCTTCGCTGCTGCTGCTCTCCGCTGTGTTCTCGGCGGGAGCGAATTCGAAAAACTCAACCCGAGAAAGCATTTCAGGGCGGAGCTTGTCGTTGGGATTCAGGATCCGGACCTTGGCTTGGAGCGTGTTCCGCTGAAGGTCGGCAGAGCCGGTGATGCGGCTGACGACGCCGTCAAAAACTTCGTTGGGAAGGAGGTTGGACCGAATCTTCGCACGCTGCCCAACCCCGAGCCCTGCCGCATCGGCCAGCGGGACGTCCACCCGCACCTGCAGCTGCTGTGGATCATAAAGGATCGCGACGGTGGCGCTGTCCTCATCATCCATGCCGATCATTTTTTTCTGCCCTGGAACGGAATTCAGGAGCAGCACGCGACCATCAATGGGAGAGGTTACTTCGGTACGGCTGAGAGCGAGCTCGGCTTGGGCGAGTTTTACTTCCGCACCTTCGATCCGCGCTCGGATGGCGACGATCTCATAGGCGATCTGGTTCATCTGTTCCGCAATCTCAGCGATTCTGCCCTTGGCCGCATCGATCTCGGCAAGAGCGCGCTGGTGGTTGTAACGGACCGTCACGCGCTCGTTTTCCGGAATCACATCGGCACCTAGCCGCTCGTAACGGCGCAACTTGTCGGCGGCCTCCTCAGCGTTCGCCTCCGCGATGGCGAGCGATGCCCGCTCGATCTCCATCTTCTGCATGGCGATCTGGGTACCGGTGCAGTGGGCGTCAAAAGAAGCTTTCACATCAGCGAGTTCAGCGGCCATGGCGTCCCGCTCAAGGCGGCTGTCGATGTTGATCAGGCTCGCGAGCACCTGGCCCTTTTTCACCAACTCACCCTCCAGCACCTTGACCTCATCGATAACTCCATCGGTGAGGGCAGTGGCTTTGATCGGGAGCGGATCCGGCTCCACCCAGCCGGAAGCTTGGAAAAGCAGCGTGCCGGATTCTCTCGCTGTCCTGCCTGCCGTGGGGCGCCCTTCCACTTTCTCCTCGATTCCGATCGCCGGGACAACCTCGACCTTCACGGCAGGCAAGAGCTGGTCGCGAAAGAGGACGCCGAACAGGAGGGCGAAGCCCAGCAGAATGGCGAAGGGCAAAAGCCAAACGCTCAAACGTTTTTTGGCGGAAGATTTCGGAGTTTCCGACCTATCTATAAGTTGGTCTAAATTGTGACCTTGTGTGGACATGATTGCGTGATTTGAAAAATGCTTTGAGCCAATGGCCCCGTGAACAAGAAGATCACCACGGCCAGACGACCGGGCGAATTGTCTTCAAGAGAGCATTTTTCAAATCAGCAGACGCAGCTGCGTGAGAAACAGGCGAGGCCTGTCGGGCGGGCCGCGTTCCCTTTCGGGAGAGGTATGATCGCCGTCCGGCGACGGACGGAAATGTTCCAGTGCCACAGGGACAAATATCCATTCCCCCGCAAAATCCTGCACCTCCATGGAGGAAGGCTTCTGGGCGTCCGGCAGCTTCTTGGCGCTGGTCATGCAATTCGGCTCACCACCATCATGGCGGCTCTCGTCGCCACAGCAGTGGGCGTCCTGACTGGAACAAACCTCCATCGCGCAAGCCGCAGCCTTGCTCATGGTGCAAAACCGCTGCTGCACTCCGGCCATGGGAAGAACCATGGCCATGAAAGCAAAGAGGATGGCGGAGTAGAAACGCATTGCGATCCCAGATACTACACCTCCCGCCGAAGGGCGCAAGTGCCCGCTTATACAAAGACCTGGCAGTGGAACCACAGGAATTTCCCTGGTTAGAGAAAAATTTTTCCTCCGACGGACGTTGTTAGTGCATGATGCCGCGCGTGCGAAATTTCAATCTACTGCTTCTTCCGCTTCTCGCGGCTGGGGTCCAAGCCCAGGATGGCGGAAAGCTGTACGGACTCTATTGCTCCCCCTGTCATGCCGAGGACGGCAAAGGAGCGCCTGGTGGAATCTTTCCCCCTCTCGACGGCAGCAACTGGATCGATCAGGATCCCGGGCGCGCCATCAAGACTGTCCTTCACGGCCTGAAGGGACCGATCGAGGTAAATGGAAAGGCCTACAATCTGGAAATGCCGCCCCAGGGGCAGGTGCTGGATGACAATCAGATCGCTGCCATTCTCACCTACGTCCACACTGCCTGGGGCAACGAAGGCAAGGCCGTCCCGCCCGGAGAGGTCAAAGCCGTGCGCGAAAACACCGCCGACCGCACCGCCCCTTGGACGTCTCCGGAGCTCCTCAAGCTCCACCCGCTCACGGCGCGGGAGACTCCTCTTAAAAACCTGATTTTCCGGGTCTACAAGGGCCAGTGGAAGGACCTCCCGGACTTCGACAAGCTTCAACCGGAAAGCGTTGAGGAAGAGCACGATGGAATCATCAATGTCGGCCATTCTCCTTTCACGGATCACTTCGGCATCGTCTGGAAAGCCGATTTCATTGCTCCGGAAGACGGCGAATACACCTTCACCCTAGATGCGGACGACGGCGCGAAGGTCCTCATAAATGGCAACGTTTTGGCACAGGTCCACGGCGTGGGACCCATGGGTTCCACACGCGCCGAAGACGGCAGGGTGACGCTCAAAAGGGGTAAAAACGCGCTTCGCGTCGATTACTTTGATGCTACCGGACACCAAGACATCTCACTCCGCTGGAAAGGCCCCGGCGTGGAGGACTGGCGATGGCTAAGCGCCCAACCCGCCAAGTCCAAACAATCCTCACCGACCATTTCTCTCCATTCGCAGGAAGAAAAGACCGTGATTTATCGGAACTTCATGAAAGGCACCACCGCACGAGCGATTGGCTTCGGCTTCCCCGGGGGGCTCAACCTCGTCTATTCTGCCGATCACCTTGCTCCGGAACTGATCTGGACCGGAGGTTTCATGGAGGTCAGCCGCCACTGGACCAACTCCAGCGAAGGCAGCCAGGCCCCTGCCGAAAATGACGTCACCCGCCTCACTTCAACAAAATTCCTACCGGACGCAGCCCGGTTCAAAGGCTACAAGCTCGATTCAGCCGGGAACCCCACTTTCACCGTCCAGATCGCCACGCAGACGCTTACCGATTCATGGAAGCCGGGAGCCGGTAGATCCCTCAAGCGCACCCTGACCCTCAGTGGAGAAGGCTCCAGTGTCGAAATCCCCGTCCACGAAAAGGATCTACCAAAAGAACTGACCGTCTCCGCCCGCAGCATCTCCCTCAGCCCCGGCACAGAATCCATCATCACCTACCAGTGGCGCTAGGGCAGCCCTGTCGTCTCACCACAAATCCTCCCGGGGGATGTTTGATTCCGCCGGTAGAAGGTGCCCCTGACACTGCTGCGTCTTCTATTTGCAGTCGCAGGCTTTCCACCTAAACTCGCTTCCATGCAAATCCAGCACGGAGCGCCGTCCTTTTCTCTAAAGTCCGAGCTCGTCTCCCTCTACATCACTCGGGATGGAGGCCATATGGCACCCGCTAGCTTCATTCTTGAAGGCCGGGTGATCTCTCCCTATGCCCTCGCTCCTTGGAAACCCGCGGATATCGATGCCGATTTGCCCGTCCTTCTGAAGAACCTGCGCGGGGATTTCTTTTGCCTCCCTTTTGGTCCGCAAGACGACGGCCCGCCTCATGGCGAAACGGCGAATCATGAATGGCGTCTGGTGGAGGAAACAGCGGACTCCATCTCATTGGAAATCGATGCCTCCGATGTCTCGGCAAAAGTGGTAAAAACCATTTCCCTGCGCGAAGGCCAGACCGCGATCTACTACGAGCACCGTATCTCCGGCCTGTATGGGGATTTCAGCTACGGCAATCATCCGGTCCTCGACTGCTCCGCGCTTCCGGAGGGCGGCGCGAAAATTTCCATGTCAAAGTTCCGCTGGGCTTCGGTCTATCCCGAGTATTTCTCAAATCCAGCGGACGGAGCCTATCAGGCGCTGAAAATTGGTGCTCTCTTCAGCGATCTCAAGGAAGTTCCACTCGGCAACGACAAAACCACCGACCTCACCCGCTTTCCCGCCAGACCCGGCACCGATGATCTGGTGATGATGGTCTCCGAGGCTCCCAGCCCGGAGCAGCCCTTCGCTTGGACCGCTGTGGTGATGGACGGTTTCGTGTGGTTCTCGCTTAAAAATCCTCTCGATTTTCCAGCCACCATGTTGTGGCTCTCCAACGGCGGACGCTCCGTCCCACCCTGGTCCTCCCGCCACACCGCGCGTCTTGGAGTCGAGGATGTCTGCTCCCATTTTTGCAACAGCGTGGATGTCTCCCGTAAAGATCTGCTCCGGAATCTGGGAGTCCCCACCACTCGGCGGTTTTCCAAAGACCAACCGGTCGTCCTCCGTAACATCCAAGCGCTCGCCGCATGCCCTGACAAATTCGGCCCCGTCCGCTCAATCACGCCGGCTGGCGAAAGGGAGGTCATTCTAACGGATGAGCGTGGCCAGCAAATTAGCGTACAGATCGATTGGACCGCGCTCTAAGCCTTTCGTCTGTATCTGTTAATCGAGGCGATGTGCATTTTGCACGTCGTCAGCCCATTTCCTGCATCAGCCGTGCTGCAAGCAGTCCGAAAGTTGTTAGGAAATCGTGGCAAATGACCGTCGGCACATGGTTTGCAAAGAAGAAGAACGATGAAACTCGGCCCCACCCACCTCAAGAGATACAAAGACGTCGCCATCCTGTTTATGAAACATGGCAATGCCGAGCTAGCAAACCGAGGGGACTTCGCGGAATCGCCGGAAGTCGCGAGCACCGAGGTTAAAAAGAACGCCGAGGATCTCGCCGGAGACCTAGAGCGACTGGGGCCGACTTTCGTGAAAATCGGCCAGCTACTTTCGACCCGCAGCGATCTGCTGCCGCCAGTGTATCTCGAGGCTTTGAGCCGCCTGCAGGACGACGTGGAGCCCGTCGCCTACGAGGAAATCGAAGCCATTGTTCAGGAGCAGCTGGGAGTCCGCATTTCCAAGGCCTTCGAACATTTTGAGAAAGAACCAATCGGCGCGGCATCGCTCGGCCAGGTGCACCGGGCCACCTTGCGTGGCGGACGCCAAGTTGCCGTGAAAGTCCAGCGTCCGCACATCCGCAAGGAGATCATCACAGACCTCGAGAGCCTCCAAGAAATCGCGGAGTTCCTGGACGAGCACACGGAATTCGGCCGCCGGTACGAGACTGGTCGGATCCTTTCGGAATTCCGCGGCAGCCTTATGCGGGAGCTCGATTACAACAAAGAGGCCCGCCACCTCTACGAGCTGCGCTCGAACCTCAAGGAATATCCACTGCTGGTGATCCCCGAGGTAATCGACGACTACAGCACCTCACTGGTTCTCACGATGGAATATCTGTCGGGCACGAAAATCACCTCCCTGTCCGGAGCGGTTCTCAATGATATTGATGGGGATTCTTTGGCCGACGAACTCTTCCGCGCCTACCTCCAGCAGATCCTCGTCGATGGCTTTTTCCATGCCGATCCACACCCTGGAAACCTGCTCCTAACCCCTGACCATCGAATCGCCGTGCTTGATCTAGGGATGGTCGGTCGACTGAACTACCACTTGCGCGACCAGCTCATCCACCTGCTGGCCGCCATCAGTCACGGCGATGGTATCGAGACTGCGGAAGCAGCAATTCGCATCGGCGAGCCACGAGGGGAAGCGATCAACCGCAACAAGTTTATCAAAGAGATCGAGGAGCTTGTCGGTGAAGCGAAGAACACGAGGCTGGAAGGGCTTCAGGTCGGTGCCGTCGTTCTATTGGTGATGCAGGCCTGCGCGGATTCCGGCATCCGCATCCCTGCGGAAATCAACCTTCTGGGAAAAACTCTGATGAACCTGGACAATGTTGGGATCGCCCTCTCACCGCGCTTCGATCCCACGGCTGCAATCCGCAGAAACCTCGAAACGATTTCCTCCAAACGGGTCAAGGATTCCTTCTCTATCGCCACTCTGATGGGTGCAATCACCGAGACGAAGGATTTCATGGGCGCGCTGCCCCGCCGCATGAACGAGATCCTCGAGCTGGTTTCCTCCAACAAACTGCGGGTCAAGGTCGACTCAATCGACGAGCGAAGACTCATGCAAGGACTGCAAAAGATTGCAAATCGCATTACCGAGGGCTTGATCTTGGCTGCTTTGATCGTGGGGTCCTCCATGCTGGCGCGCGTGGACACGGACTTCCGAATCTGGGGATATCCCGGCATCGCTATGATCTTTTTCTTCGCCGCAGCGCTAGGTGGTGGAATCCTGATCATCCAAATTTGGTCAACTGACGAGTAGGCGAACATTGGCACATTGAATGCTATACATCTTTTGGGCGGTCCGACTGAGACGCCCCGGGTTAATGGGTTTTCCCGGGGATGATCAGTCGGACTGCCTTTTCTTTCCAAACAGTCGGGAAAACGGTGGATGCGTCCCCGGGCATCGGCGCTATACTCGCCAGAGATGATTCGGGAGGAACAAACAATCGAGGCCGAAGTCGTGGCGATCGACGGCGTCACCGTGCAACCGCGTCAAGCGGGGGAGCCATGGCAGCAGCAACGCACGTGGAGCGACTGGCGTGGCTTGGAAGGCCGTGTCCGGCAGCTCGATACCCGCTGGATGCCCCTGTGGATCGTGCTCGGGTTTCTGGCGCTCGTGCTGGTGGTCGCGGTTGGAATGTGCGCCGCAGTGTTGTTCATAGCCTACAAAATCTGCAAGACGCTGGTCATGACCCTCGTCGCCCCTTTTCTGCCAGCCTCGCGCGAGCTTCAGCGGCGTTGAAAGTTCTCAGCCTTTCCGCAGTTTCTCAGCCTTCAGCATGCCACAACCGGCGGCGACATCGATACCACGGCGCTGGCGGAAGGTGCATGGCAGGCCTGCCTCGCGCAGGATCTGCTGGAAACGCTCACCCGCCCTGCTACTATGGCCCTCGTAGCCATGCGTCGGATTGAGAGGAATGAGATTCACGTGGCTGTCGATCCCCTGCAGCAAAGCCGCCAGCCGCTGCGCCGTCTCCGGTGAGTCATTCTTGCCGGCGATCAGGGTCCACTCGAAAAAGATCCGCTTGCCGGTGCTTTCGCAATAGCTCCGGCAGGCCGAGATCAACGTCTCCAAATTCCACTTTTTGCTCGTCGGCACCAGGGTTGAGCGCTCCTCCTCGGTGGAGCCATGGAGGCTGACGGCGAGACGGTACGGCCGATTCTCCTCCGCCATCCGCAAAATACTAGGTACTAGACCCACCGTACTGATGGCGATCCGTGCCGGGCCGATCCCGGAGCCCCGGACATCGGATACGATCTCCATCGCTTTCATCACTGCATCGTAATTGTGCAACGGCTCGCCCATCCCCATCAGCACGAGGTTGCGCAGGCGGCGGTGTGGATGACTCGCCGCCAACGCACGCCGGACGTGTAAAACCTGCGCGACGATCTCCCCCACGGAGAGGTGCCGGACAAAACCCATCTGCCCCGGTGGCACAGAATACGCAGCCCATCGCACAACCCGCCTGAGAGCTGAGGCATGCGGTGAATCGGCCGTCATAACCCATCAGCACGGTCTCAATCACCTGCCCATCGGCGAGGCGCAGCAGGTATTTCCGCGTCAGACCATCGCTGCTATGAATCTCTTCAGCCTGAGCCGGCTGGTCGATAAAGTAGGCCTTCCCCGGACCGACATTTTCCAAGGCCCAGGTCTTGAGCGGCGGAAGGAGATCGATCGACACCAGATCAATGGCACCTCGGAAATGAACCTCCCGCCACAGCTGCTTCGCGTGGTGGGCTTTCACTCCAGCTGCTTTTAAAGCATCTGAGAGTTCTTCAAAATTAAGACTGAGCAGGGACTTCACGGTTCGACGGGAAGGGCGCGCGGGACTCCGGATGGTTCCTCAACCGGTTGCGCCTTTAAAATGGATGGAGTTTCGGGGATCACCACCGCTTTCGGCGGCTTCGGCTGCTCGACGGGCCGGGGCTTGATGTTCGGCTTTACCAAAACCGCTTTCGGCGGAGTCGGCTCCTCGGGCATGACAGCAGGCCGGGCTTTCGGCGGAGCTGGCTCCTCGGGCATGACTGCGGTCCGGGCTTCCGGCGGGGCCGGCTCCTCGGATGTGACAGCGGGCTGCGCTTTCGGTGGAGCAGGCAGCTCGCGCAGCTCCGGCACCTCCCGGCTTGGCGGCACCTCGCGGGTTGCCGGAATTTCCCGTGCCGGGGGCATCTCGCGTGTCTGCGGCGGTGCTTCCTCGACAGGCCGGGCCTTCGGAGTGATTTTGAGCGGCTCGTCCGTCGGTGGTGTCTTCCGCATCTTGATCTCCACCCGGCGGTTGGGACCCTGCGCCTCGGCATCGCCCGTTATAACAATTGGCCGGCTGCGTCCATAGCCCCGCGTGATGATCCGGTCGGGATCGATCTGCAATGACTTCACGAGGTAATCTTTCACCGCGTCCGCCCGTTGTTTCGAGAGCCGGAGGTTGAACTCATCGCCGCCGATCAGGTCGCTGTGCCCCTCGATCCAGCAGTAGAGGTTCGGGTTCTTATCAATCAGCAGAGCCAGCTTAAAAAGCCCCACCTTGGCGCTCTCCCGCAGCTCCGCACGATTGAATTCAAAGATCAGATCGCTGGGTAGCAGCGTTTTCGCTGAGAGCAAAAGGTTTGCCGGGAGATCCAACAACTCATCCAAGGACTCGATGCCGTCCAATGTTCCGTTTTCCACCAAGCCTTGGTTGCCACGCTTGATCAGCTCGTCCGTGAAATCCGTCAGCGCACCATCATCCACCTGAACCGCTCCGGGATCGACTGTGATCTGACCCACCGCCGCTGGGTTAAGATCCGACTCCATCCTTCCGAAGTCAGGAAGGCTCGCTTCAAGGTCGAGATTTGATGAGAGCTCCATGTCCGGCGCGTCGAGCTCACCCTCGGCAAGAGGATTGGACATCTTCAGCGCATACTCCGACTCGGCGACACCCGGGGAGATATCAATTTCCTCATCCTCAGGAAGCAGGTCCAGCAGGTCCACCTGTTCAAGCAAAGCCGCCGATTCGGTCGGCGGCGTCACCGTCTCCTCCGGCGGCAGCGCGCGCTCCGGCTCGTAGGGCCGCACCTCCACCTGGCGCACATCGATCGGTCCAGTAACAATATCCTCAGCCCTCTCCATCCCAAAAGCGATTTTCACATGATCAAGTGCGAAAAACACTAGGACGTGCAACAAAACCGACACAAGCATCGCGGCCGTCGCCCAACGTCCGAGGTGATCCGGACCGGGGAGACGGTAGCCATCGACATCGCGCGTGTCGCTCCAGCGAAACTCCTGTTGCATGCACGGGATCATAACCCATGGAATCAGGCTGGCAATGCAGTAAAAAACCACCTATGGGAAGGGCGCACCTCCCGTGCTAACAAAAAAAGCCAACTCCCTAAATACCATGCCTGCAAAGAAAACGACAAAGAAGGTGGCGGCTGAAAAGTCCGCTGAGAAACCCCCTGTTGCCAAAAAGTCCTCCGAGCCCGCTGCCAAAGCCCCGGCCAAGAAAGCCGCTCCCACAGAAGCCAAGCCCGCTGCCAAAGCAGCGGCAAAGGCTCCTGCAAAGAAGGCCGAAGCCAAACCCGCCAGCAAAGCGGCTCCCTCGTTGGACGCCGTGGCCAAGGCCGCGTACCTCAACTACCGTTGCCGGATGGAAAAGGGCCTCCCGGGGGACCACGATAACGATTGGCTCGAAGCCGAACGCTCCCTCAACAGCTGACCTTATACCTGGGCGGCACCCGCTGCCAAAAAGCGGGTGCCGCCAATTTAGCGGTTGTCATTCAAGGGAAATATTAGATACTTCAGTTACCTTGATTAAAAGCGTTGTCACTTGGCCAGCTTTTGACGGCACGTCGCAGATCATTTTGAATCTGGCGAACCTTTCCCCCGGTATGAACTTGCTTCCCGGCCCTATTTTTCTCTCAAATCCATCAACCACAAACCCATGAATCCCCTTTCCGAGGCCATGCAACCCGCTTTATTTGACGATAGTTCAGCCTCATCCGGCTCTCGTAAGGCCCGCCGTGTCCCAGCAAGCCAAGCCATTGAGGAATTCGGACTCAAGGCTCCTTCCCCCACCGGGAAAAACTACGTTATTGATACCAACGTGCTCCTTCATGATCCCGCCTGCCTCGGGCGTTTCAAAGACAACCATATCTGCATCCTTGTCGACGTCCTCGCCGAGCTCGACAAGTTCAAGAGCGAGCAGACTGAGCGCGGAGCCAACGCCCGCCGTGTTCACCGCCGCCTGACCGACATTTTTTCCACCGGCGGCATCCCGACCAACGGCGTCCCCACCGAGGGCGGCGGCACCATCCGCTTGGTAATATACGATCCCGTTGCCTGCCCGGACAACTCCGAGCAACTCAAGCAGTTCTACCGGATTTTCCCAGACCGCGAGCGCGTCGACCACCGCATCCTCGCCGCCTGTTTCCTGCTGGGGCAATACAATACCAACGGTCAGGTCGCTCTAGTTACAAAGGATATCAACCTTCAGCTCAAGGCCCGCGCCGTAAACATCGAGTGCCAGGACTACCTCAATGATAAAGTGGATGTCCGGGAAATCTCGAACTACGAAGTCCGCAGGATCGATGTCGACCCCGCCGAGCTCCACCGCTTTGCCAGCAGCGGCGAACTAGAAATTGATGAAGACCGCTACACCAGCGCATCCATTAACGAGTATGTCCTCCTCTCCTGCGGAGAAAAACAGACGATTCCCGCAAGGCTACGCCACGACAAAAAATTCGTCCGCTTGGAGATTCCGGAGGTTTTGAAAATCCAGGACGGCCAGCCGCTCAAGCCCCTCAACCTTGGCCAGCGCTGCCTGATCGACGCACTGCTCAATCCGGAGATTTCCCTAGTCACTTGCTACGGCCACGCCGGCACCGGCAAGACTCTTGTCGCAGTCGCGGCCGGTCTCCATGAAATGTTCAACCGCAGATACAACGGCATCACCGTTAGCCGTCCCGTCGTTTCCATGGGCGATCAGCTAGGATTCCTCCCGGGCTCTCTCGATGAGAAAATGCGCCCTTGGCTGCAGCCGATCCACGATGCCCTCGACCTCCTCATGCGCCCGAACGTGCCCCTCGGCCCCAAACGGAAGCAACAAAAACCGACTCCAGGTGGAGCGCCCGCGAAAAAACCTTACGAGCTGCTCATGGAGCAAGGCATCCTCGAGATCGAAGCCCTCTGCTACATCCGTGGTCGCTCCATTCCCAACCGGTTCTTCATCCTCGACGAAGCGCAGCAACTCACACCTCAGGAGGCGAAAACGATCGTCACCCGTATGTCGCGCGATTCGAAGTTGGTCCTCGTTGGCGACCCCGCCCAGATCGACAACCCTTACGTGGACAGCCGCAGCAACGGCCTCGTCTACACCCGCAACCGCCTCAAGAACCAGCCCTTCAGCGCCCACGTCGCCCTCAACCGCGGCGAACGCTCCGAGCTCGCGGAGGCAGGCGCGCAGCTGATGTAAGCCAGCCTACCCCTATCAACCGAAAAAGCCGCCGGATCGCTCCGGCGGCTTTTTTGGTGCAGCGATCGATCAAACCGCAGCTTTGAAGTTCTTGGCGACCTGATCCCAGTTCACCACGTTCCAAAAAGCGTCGATGTAAGCCGGACGCTTGTTCTGATAATTCAGGTAATACGCGTGCTCCCACACATCAAGGCCGAGGATCGGATTGCCGCCGCCACCGCCGATCTGTTCACCCATGATCGGATTATCTTGGTTCGCGGTGGAAGTGATGCCGAGTGAGCCATCGGATTTCAGAGTCAGCCATGCCCAGCCGGAGCCGAAGCGCGAGGTGCCAGCATTGGCGAACTCCTCCTTGAATTTCTCGAACGAACCGAACGAGGCTTCGATGGCCTTTGAGACTTCTTCAGTTGGGGTCTTGGCACCACCGGGAGCGATGACCTTCCAAAAAAACGTGTGGTTCACATGGCCACCACCGTTGTTGCGCACGGCAGTCCGGATATCCTCAGGAACGGCAGATAGATTGCTAATCAGCTCTTCGGCGGATTTAGATTCAAGATCCGATTTGCCTTCAATGGCGGCATTCAGCTTGTCGACATAGGTCTGGTGATGCTTGTCATGATGGATCTCCATCGTCTTCGCATCGATATGTGGTTCGAGCGCGTCGAACGCGTAGCCAAGGTCTGGTAGTGTGTGTGCCATAATCTTAAATTTAGGGGATTGATTGGTTTGAGTTGTCGCGGGACACGCAGATAAGCAGTCTCCTCGCGGACAGCTTACAACAACTCCAGCTTGCCCCCGCTCGCAAGGACAAATCCATTATGCCACCGGAACTAGAACCCTACCTCCCCATCGCCGTCACCGCAGCCATCGCCCTCTTCCTCGGCTGGCTCCTCACCTGGATGGCGGCGAAAAGCCAGAATTCCGCTCTCTTGGAACGCCTGAAAGCCGAGGAGCGCCGCGTTGCCGAAGCCGAGGCCCGACTCGCCCATGCCGGGTCCGAAGCGCAACGTCACGAGATCGAGGCGCAGACCTTTCGCAACCAGCTTTCGGAAATCAAAAGCCGCCTCGAAGCCGAGCGCCATGCCGCGCAGGAAAAGCAGGCATTGCTAGAGCGCGCCGAGACCAAACTCGGCGATACTTTCAAAGCCCTTTCCGCAGACGCACTCAAAGGAGCCTCCGAGCAATTCCTCCACCTTGCCAAATCCACACTCGCCTCCCAGACCGAGGAAGCGAAAGGCGAGATCGAGAAGCGCAAGATGGCTATCGAGACCCTCGTCAAACCCGTCGCCGATTCCCTCGGGAAATTCGAGCTCCGCATCGGCGAAATCGAAAAACTCCGCGAAGGTGCCTACTCGGAGCTCAAAGAGCAGGTGCGCGCAATGGGAGAAGGCCAGCTCTGCCTGCAGCGGGAAACATCCGCACTTGTCAAAGCCCTGCGTCAGCCCACCGGCCGCGGCCAGTGGGGTGAGATGCAGCTCCGTCGCGTGGTCGAACTCGCCGGTATGCAGGAACACTGCGATTTCACACTCCAGACCACCTCCACCACCGACGAAGGCAAACGCCTGCGCCCGGATCTTGTGGTCAGGCTCGCGGGCGGAAAATCCATCGTCGTAGATTCCAAAACACCGATGGACGCGTATCTCAGCGCGCTTGAGGCGCAGGACGATCTGGAACGCGACCGTTTTCTCGCGCAGCACGCCCAGCAGGTCCGCACCCACATCCAGCAGCTGTCCTCGAAAAATTACACCGCGCAATTTAAGGACACGCCGGAGTTCACCGTGCTTTTTCTTCCCAGCGAATCATTCTTCTCAGCCGCTCTCCACTCCGATCCAGGCCTGATCGAGCGCGGCGTCCACCACGGTATCATCCTCGCCACCCCGACAACCCTGATCGCCCTTCTCAAGGCCGTCGCCTACGGCTGGAAGCAGGAGACTCTCGCTATCAACGCCAAGGAAATCTGCGCTCTCGGCCGCACGATGCACGAGCGGCTCGGAAAACTCGCGGAGCACTTCGCATCGTTGGGGAAATCTCTCAACAGCGCCGTCGACCACTATAACAAGGCGATTGGTTCCTACGAAACGCGCGTCATGAGCACCGCTCGGAAATTCGAGGAGCTCAAAGCCGCTCCCGAAGGCACCACCCTCCCCGATCTCACCTCCATCGATACCAGCGCCCGCCCTCTCCTCGCCAACCCGGAGGTGGACATCGAAGCACGTGACGATTTCGCCTTCGTTCCGCAACGGGAGACAGCCTCCAAAAATGCCGCCAACGATCTAAGAAGCGCGTTCGGAGATCTCTAATTGTGTTCGCACCATATGCGGGGACATTTGATGTATGAGAACCACCTTGGATATTGATCCAGATGTTCTTGAGGCGGCCAAAGAACTTGCGGCGAAGGAGAAAACGACGGCAGGAAAAGTCATTTCCGAGGTTGTTCGCAAAGGAATTCAAACTTCCCATGCACCTACCGCCACGGCCCACAAAGGGCAATACACAATAAAAAACGGGATACCCTTGATGCCATCGCGTAGCCATCTGGTGACCTCGGAGCGGATCCGTAAAATTATAGATGACGAAGGCATCTGATTTGTTCGCCAAGCCAGCAGGGTGACCATGCTCTGGTAACGCTCCGGCTCGGCAACCTGCGTCTGGAAATATTGTATCGCACGACTCGCCTTTGACTCAGGGTATTCTCCGCAGGTGGGGCTTTTTTGGATGGCATGCGGTGGGGATGGCGGGAAGTGTTGGCGTGTCATGATCCAGCAGCTTCCATTTTCCTTTCAAGGTATCGACGGCGACATCCGCCGGCTAGAGGTGCTGATGACAGAGGTGTTCTCGCTGGCGGGGATGCGGCTGACCGGAAAAATCGCCGTGCTCAACCTTGCCTGCGGGCGCGCGGATGAGACGGGCGTCCTCGCTGCGGCGCTGAAACCGGCAGAGGTGAGCTACTATCTGGGCATCGATCTACGGCCTGACGCCATCGCCGAAGCCAGAGCCCGTTGGGAACTCCCAGGCGGCGAACTCGAGTTTCTGGAGGGAAACGCCGCCATGATCGGGAGAATGAAACACCTGCCCAAGTTCGACCTGGTTTTCATCCGCCACCAGAACTACTGGCACGACCCGATGGTATGGGAAGGCATCATCGACGAAGCTCTCGCCGCCCTAACAGAGGATGGCAGCCTCGTATGCACGTCGTACTTCGACCATGAACACGAGCTTTTATTGGCGAGCCTAAGAACCCGCGGTGTTCGCGTCCGAGCGAATCTCAGAAACTCCATGTCCCGGCGTCTGCCCGATGCCGAGGGCAAGAGCGTCGATCGCTGGATCGGCCTTTTCAGTAAGAATAAGCATGCGTCAGCAACGGAGGTAGCTGCGTCGTCTCGGTGACAGATTCGACACATAAGGACCCTTGAGAGTGTCACTCAGGAGAAACATTTTCCGCCTGTCTTCCGGAACTGTTCGTCCGGAGGCCCTCTCGTCCGATGACCCGCAACATCACAGCTGCCCTGTCTCTGCTGACCTTTTCAGCAGCAATGACCGTGAGCCAGACATCCTTGCGCGGTCAGACACCCGCTCCAGGACCGCAGGAGACGGTCTCTCCGCGCTTCTACATACAGGAATATAGGGTCAAAGGCGCGACGAAGATCTCAGCTTTGGAGGTGGAAAAGGCGGTGTATCCATTTCTCGGTCCCGCCCGGGATGTGAATGACGTCGAGCAAGCGCGGCTTGCCTTGGAAAAAGCTTATCATGAGCAAGGTTTCCAAACCGTTTCGGTGCTAATCCCACAGCAGGATCCCGGCCGCGGCATCATTGTCCTGGAGGTGGTTGAGGGGACTGTCGGGCGCCTGCGAGTGAAAGGCGCGGAGTGGTTTCTCCCAAGTCGCATCAAAGCGGCCGCGCCTTCGATGGCTGAAGGGGGCGTTCCCAATATGAAGGACGTGCAAAAGGAGATTCTGGCGCTCAACAGATTGGCCGACCGCAAAGTCACGCCAGAGCTCAAGCCCGGCGCCGAACCTGGCACCTTCGATATCGATCTGCTTGTCGAGGACAGCATGCCTCTCCACGGATCACTTGAGCTGAACAACCGCTACAGCCCGAACACCTCCGAGCTGCGCCTCAACGGCGCCCTGTCCTACGCCAATCTGTTTCAGCTCGGCCACACCCTCGGCTTCAGCGGCCAGGTGGCTCCGGAAGACACCGACGACGCCCTCGTTTATTCAGGATACTACCTTGCCCGCGTTTCGGAAGGCGTCAGCCTCCTGGTCTCCGCTGTAAAACAAGACAGCGACGTCTCCACTCTCGGGGGTGGATCGGTCGTTGGCAGGGGAACCGTCCTCGGGCTCCGCGCGAACTTCGATCTGCCCTCGGGAGAAGGCTTTTTCCAGTCCTTCAGCCTCGGCGTCGACCGCAAAGACTTCTCCGAAGACATTCTTATCGGTGGTGCCACAATCTCCGCTCCCATCACCTACTATCCCGTCAGCGGAAACTACGCGGCCACTTGGCTCCACGATGAAACGGCGTTCACCGAACTGAACACTTCCTTGACCTTCAATTTCAGGGGCGTCGGCAGCGACAGCGCGGACTTCGCCAGAAAACGGTTTAAGGCGGATGGAGCCTTCATCATCCTGAGGGGGGACGTCTCCCACACTCGCGATCTCGACAGCGGCGCACAGCTGTTCGGAAAATTTCAAGGCCAAGTGGCCAACAAGCCCTTGATCAACACCGAGCAGTTCAGCGGTGGCGGCCTTTCCACTGCACGCGGCTATCTTGAGAGCACCGCGCTCGGTGATCACGGCGCGTTCGTGACCGGTGAAGTCCGCACCCCGTCATTCTTCGGAAAAGCTCCGAAAGGCACTCCTTCGGCGAATGAATTCAGACTGCACGCATTCACCGATGCAGGGGTGCTCGGTCTTCATAATCCGCTTCCTGGTCAGGACGCCACGACCACCTTGGTGAGCGCCGGGGTCGGCGGACGCCTCCGCTACCGGCAGATCTTCAACTCCTCCCTCGATATCGCCATCCCGCTGAACGACGTGCCGCCCGTGGAGAAGGGCGACATCCGCGTCACATTCCGCGGCTGGATCGACTTCTAACAAACGGCTCCCGAACCACTGCTCTCTTTTCCAATCATGAATTCTATATTCAAAAGTATCGTCCTCTCCCTCCCTCTCTCCCAAGTCTTTGCCGCAGAGACTCCGGGCGATTGGTGGAACCCCGCATGGACCCAGCGTCAGCCGATCACCATCGACACCCGCCCCGAAGGTGCCGACATCGCCGAGGACATCAGCGACGCGACGGTCCTCGTCCGCCTGCACGACGGCAATTTCAATTTCTTGGCCGCAGCCCAGGGAGGGACCGATCTCCGCTTCATCGCCCCAGATGGCAAAACAGTTCTGCCGCATTTCGTCGAGCGCTTCGACAGCCTCATCAACGAAGGTTTCGTTTGGGTGAAGGTTCCGGTTGTCAAAGGAGCCGATACCACCGGCCTTAACCTCTACTACGGCTCCGGGGAAACCGCCGACGCCGCCAACCCAACCGAGGCCTTCGATGAAGCCACCAACGTCTTTCTGAACTTCAATCAGGGTGGCGCAACCTTCCAAGACGCCACTGCCAAGACCAACCACACCGAGAACTCTGGCACCACTTCCGATGCCGGAATCATCGGTTCGGGCCTCCGCCTGCTTGATACTCCGGTTATCATCCCCGCATCGCCGTCCCTCGACTGGACCAACGGCCAGGATCTGACGGTCTCGGCCTGGATCCGTCCGGCCGTCCTTCAGGACAACGCCGTGCTCCTCTCCAAGTCCGACGACACCACGTCCCTCCGCATCCTTCTCAACCAAGGGATCCCGCTCGTGCAGACCAGTGGCCCCGGAGGCGTGCAGACCTCACCAGCCGGTGAGCCGGTTCCAGTCAGTACCTGGACCCACCTCGCCTTGGTTTCAAACGCCGAAGGACTCCAGCTCCACGTAAACGGCAAGCCATACGCAACCCTCCCTGCGACTCTCCCCGCACTCTCCGCGCCCACACTTCTTGGAGGAACCGCAGCCCCGGTTCCCGGACTGGTCAGCTACAACGGTGAAATGGACGCCTTCAGCATCTCCAACACCGCCCGCAGCAATGACTGGCTCGCTTTTGCCGCAGTCAATCAAGGAGCCTCCGAAACAGCCCAACGCGCCGTCTTTCTCGGAGAGAATCAATCCGCCGCAGTGGCGGCAGGACACAACGAGGCACTCGAACACGTCATGCTTTTCGGCGACATCGCCGGTGACATGATGTTTGACGGATGGATCGCCGTTGGCGTCTGTATCATCATGATCATCTTTGGCTGGACCGTCGCCGTCCAAAAATTCCTCTACCTCAACTCCATCGAAAAAGGCACCGCCGAATTCGTCAAACAATGGAAAAACCTCTCCACCGACCTCACCGCCATTGACCACGAAGACGAATCTTCCGTCCAGTCCCTTGGCGGCAAAGGCGATCCCAAGAAGCTCGCAATGGTTCAAAAATCCCCGCTCTTCCAAATCTACAGCATCGGCTCCGAAGAGATCCGCCATCGTCTGGCCTGCGACAAAGCCCGCACCCAAGGTCTTTCCGGACGCTCCATCCAAGCAATTCGCGCTGCCCTCGACACCGGGCTTGTCCGCGCCCAGCAAAAGCTCACCTCCGGCCTCATCTTCCTCACCGTCTCCATCGCCGGAGGCCCTTATGTCGGACTCCTTGGAACGGTCGTCGGCGTCATGATCACCTTCGCCATCATTTCCAAATCCGGCGAAGTCGATGTCAACTCGATCGCTCCCGGTATTGCCTCCGCCCTTCTCGCCACTGTCGCCGGCCTCATCGTCGCCATCCCCGCACTTTTCATCTACTCGTATCTCAATGGTCGCATCAAAAACGTAACTGCCGAGATCAAGGTCTTCATCGATGAGTTCGTCGCCAAAATGGCCGAGTTCTACCCGCCTGTGGGCGAGATCTCTCCCTACGCACCTGCCGAGAAACTGCCGTCGAATGCATCTGAGCCGTCAGTCTCCCAGCAGGTCCGCAACGCAAGCTGAGTCCAAAGACGCCAAACCTGACCCATCTAAGGAACCATGGACGCAAGCGACGACGAGAAAAGCTATGACGATATCAACGTCACCCCGATGGTGGACCTGTACCTCGTCCTCCTGCTCATCTTCATCATCATGACGACCGCAGGCGTCCAGGGGCTCAAAGTCGATCTTCCGCGCGCCTCCAGCAAGCCTGCCACAGCGGATCTCTCGATGCCAAAAACCCAAGCCATCACAGTTAGCCCCGAGGGCAACATTTTCCTAAACACCATCCCCGTCACCTTGGCGGAGCTGGAGAGCAGGCTCGGTGCCATCAAGGCCTCCGAACCTGAAATTCCCGTGGTCGTCCGTGGCGACCGCGCCTCCCAATACCAAGCCATCATGGACGTCCTCGACGTTCTTGGCCGCCTGCAGATCGACAAGATCGGCCTCGCCACACAGAAATAATGAAAGGCAAAAACATCATCATCGCCTTGATGCTGGGGGTGGTCCTCATCGGCGGAATCGTCTCGTTCTTCATGCGGGGCGACTCGGATGACGCACCCGCTCCTCCGCCACAGGCGAGCCGTGTGATCGAAGTTTTCGTTCCTCCCCCGCCGCCGCCGCCCCCTCCCCCGCCGCCACCCGACGTGCCGCCGCCGGAAATCGAGCCGGAGATGATCGAGCAGGAGCCCATCGCCGCGGAAGAACCTCCGCCTGACGACACGCCGCCCGCCCCAGACGAGCCGCCGGCGGATCTGGGCACCGGACTCATCGGCGATGGCCCTAACAACTTCGGACTGACAGCTGGCGGAGGATCGGGCGGTGGAGGCTCCGGCCGTATCGGCGGTTCTTCGGGAGGCTCCCGCTGGGGTTGGTACGCCGGAAAGGTGCAGAACTCCATCATGCAGGCTTTGCGCAACCATCCCGCGACAAAGAACGCCACTCTCTCCATCCAAGTGAAAATTTGGGCCGACCGCAATGGCCGGGTCACCCGCGCACAACTCGTCAACTCCTCAGGCAGCCCTGCTACAGACGAGGCGATCCGTAACCAGATCCTCACCGGCCTGGTCCTGCCCGAGCCACCACCGGCGGACATGCCCATGCCCATCAACCTGCGCATCTCCGCCCGCAAGCCCTGACCTGCCCTTTTCTCTCCAGGATTTTTTCCATTATCATGATACCGAACCGCCACCTCCTCGCCACCCTCCTCGCCCTTGTCGCCGCCAATGCGCAAGCCCAGGAGACCGCGGATGAACTCGTGACCCCGCTCCCGCCCGCCACCGAAATGCCTCTTGCTGAGGTGCTGGAGCCACCGATTGAAACTGTCCCCCTAGAGGCCGCTCCAGCCGGAGATGCGGCCGCCACCGGCTCGCCGTCTACCAACGCCACGGTCAATCTCATCGCCGCTCTCGTCGCCAAGGGTATCCTCACACAGGCCGAGGCCCTCGCACTCATCGCGCAAGCGGAGAGGGACGCGATCAACGCCCAGGCGCAACTGCAGGCCGTGGCCGCACCGCCGGTCGACCCGGCCGGTCAACGCATCGCCTACATTCCCGAAGTCGTCCGCCGGGAAATGCGGGATGAAATCCAGCAGGAACTGATGGCCCAGGCGCGCGCTGAAAACTGGGGTGGAGCACCGGAGGCCGATTGGACCAGCCGCGTCATTCCCTTCGGTGACTTCCGTGTCCGCTCGGAGAACCTCTTCTTCGATTCGCTGAACGACAACACCGGTGCCTTTCCGGACTTCAACGCCATCAACCGTGGCGCTCCATTCGATACCACCGGCAATGTCTTCTCCCCGCAGTTCAACGTAGACGAGGACCGCCACCGCACCCGCGTCCGCGCGCGCGCCGGTGCTGAAATCCTTCTCGGCCAAGGCTTCAATGGCGGCTTCCGCGTTGCCACCGGAGACAACAACTCGCCCACCTCCACCAACCAAACGCTCGGTGCCCAAGGTGGAAATTTCTCCAAATACGCCATCTGGCTTGATCGCGCCTTCCTCAGTTACGACGCCGGTCCGGGCGATGGTGAGGAGCTGGTCTTCCTGCTCGGCCGCTTCGATAATCCCTTCTTCAATACGGAGGTTCAGTGGGACGACGACCTCGGTTTCGACGGCCTCGCCGTCCGCGGCCGCGTTTGTCTCCGTGAAAACATGCACCTGTTCGGTGCCGCCGGTGTTTTCCCCGTTTTCAACACCGACCTGAATTTCGCCTCCAACCAGCCATCCAAATTCGAAAGCGAAGACAAATGGCTCTACGGCGCGCAGCTCGGCATCGATTGGAAAATCGACGACGACTGGTCGGCTAAAATCGGACTGTCCTACTACGATTTCAACAACATTGAGGGCCGCCTCTCATCGCCCTTCGTGCCCCTCGGCGCAAACGATGCCGGCGACACTGATGCCACCCGCCCCGGCTTCGCCCAACGCGGAAACACCTACTTCCCGATCCGCAACATCATCCCCACCGCAGCGAACAACTTCGGCACGATCAACCAGTTCCAGTACTACGGGCTCGCGACACCCTTCCGCAACGTCACCCTTACCGGCAGAGTCAACTACGATGGGATCGAAAGCTACCGCCTCTCCGCTCTTGCTGAAATTACCAAGAACGTTGCCTTCGACAGATCCGCACTTGCAGCCAACGCCGTCAACAACCGCGGCACCGATCCCGATGGTGCCGGGCCGCTCCTCGCGGGGTATGATGGCGGTGACATGGCTTGGAACGTCGCGTTCCAATTCGGTCGTCCCAAGTTGGAAAGCTTCGGCGACTGGATGGTCTCCGCAGGCTACCGCTACGTCGAGTCCGACTCCGTCGTCGATGGCTTCACCGACTCCGATTTCGGTGGCGGCGGCACCAACGTCAGAGGCTTCCATCTTGGCGGATTTCTGGCGCTCACTCCACATGTCCGCGCCGGCATCAAATGGATGAGCAGCGATGAAATCGCAGGGCCGCCCCTCAAGTCGGACATCCTCCAACTAGACCTGAACGCCAAGTTCTAACAAAAAGATTTACGACCATGAAAGCAATCCTCTTCCTTTTCGCCCTGACCGGCTGCGCCCTTGCCCAGGAGCCAACACCTGCCGAAGCCCAGCTCCGTGAGCAACTCCGCGCCACCGCCCTTCAGCTTCGCGCCGCAGAAACGGAAAAAGCCAACGCCCTTGCGACCTTCGCAGCCGCCGAGGCCAAAAACGAAGCTCTTCAAAAAGAGGTCGACGAACTCAATGCCCGCTTGGCCACCCTCACCAAACGCTCAAGCGAAGACAAGGCCGCTTCCGAGGCAGCCATCGCATCCCTCGCGGATAAAGTGACGGCCCTCGAGCAGCGCCTCAAGGAATACGCGGCTGCCTTGGACAAATGGAAAGCCTCCCATCAGACGGCCGCGTCTCTCGCACGTGAAAAGGAAAACGAGCGGGCTGGCCTTGCCACCGAAAACGCCGTTTTGCGCAACACCATCGCGGACCGCGAGCGCAAGAACATCAACCTCTACAATCTCTCCCTGGAAGTTCTCGACCGTTACGAGAACTACGCTCTAGGCAAGGCGCTCTCGGCCCGCGAGCCGTTTGTGCAAAAGACCCGCGTAACGATCGAGTCTCAGGTTGAAGGATACCTCGACACCGTCATCGACAACCGCATCAAGGCCAAATAACCCGCTACCGCCACACGCATCATGAAACGCTTTATCATTACTCTCCTCGCCACCGGTTCCCTCCTCCACGCCGACCCGATCGTCGGTAGGATCGGCGATATCAGCCTTGCGGCATCGGAAGTCGAAGCCCTCCTCAAGGCCGCCGCCGACCGCGCAGGCGAACCACTCCAAGCGGATGCCGCCGCCCTCAACAGCTTCGTGCGCGCCACTCTTGTCCAGCGCCTCGTCCTCGCCAAAGCATTGGCAGCTGGTCACGAGAAAAAGCCCGAGATCATCGCTGAACTCGCGCGCGCCAAAGACGCCGCCCTCGTCGAAAGTTTTCTCAGATCTGCTTCCGAACCTCCTCCAGCCTACCCTTCCGAGAGTCAGCTCGAAGCCTTCTATCAGGAAAACAAAGCGGAGCTTGTCGTTCCAAAATCATGGCGTATCGCCCAGATCTTCATCTCCGACAGCGACCCTGCCGACCCCGCCGCCGCCAAGTCCAAACTCGACGCGGTGCTGAAACAGCTCAAAGAACCCAACGCCGATTTCGCTTCCATCGCCCGCACCTCCAGTGACGACCGCGCCAGCGCCGTCAACGGCGGCGAGCTCGGCTGGCTGCAGGACAATCTCATTCAGCCGGCCATCCGCGAGAAACTGCCACTTGCCAAGCTCGGTGAAAACTCCGCGCCCATTCGCATGGATGACGGCTGGCATATCATCCGCCTCCTTGACGCCCGCGAAGCCCGGACGCCCACGCTCGACGAACTCCGGCCACGGCTTCGCGCCACCCTCCGCGCCAACAAAGCTCGTGAAGGACGCGAGGCATACCTTGCAGAACTTCTGGAAAGCAACCCCGCCGCAGTCAACGAGATCGAACTGATCAAGCTGACACCCTAAGCAGCTCTTCCTACATAAGAAACAGGCCCGGTTACAATTTCGTCACCTATCAGCTGTTCGACAGATGGCCCGAAAGCGGTAGTGTTCGCGACCGGCAGCCGTCCCGCTCTCGTTACCAGCCACTCCATGAAGCCCAAGCTCTTTTTCCGCCGCAGACTCCTCGGCGGCAGCATCTACTACGGCGTTCCAGCCGTCATCGGCGTATTCGTTTTCGCAATCGACATGGGCCACGGAGACATCCTCCGGGGCGGTGGTGGCGGGGCATCAGCACCCACGGCTTCCGGCTCCGCCACCGCCGGACAGCCCACCCCTGCGGACACATCCCAAGCCCGCATCAACGCTCAGGACTCCCTGGCCCGTACCACCAACGCCCTTGCAGCCGTTCGCGCGATGCAAGACGCAGCGCGTGCCTCCGCCAGAACCGGCGGAGCCAGTTTGATCCCCGGACAGCCAGCGGTCCCCAACGGCCTCGGAATCGGCGGCCTCAATCCCGCAGCAAATGTCGCGACAGACAGCACACAATGGGCTGGCGCGGAGCTTCCCACCGAACAGATCGACGCCGCCGGCTTGATCAATGTCGGCGTCCGCCAGACGGCGCAACAAGCCCTGCTGGAGTGGCAGACTTTCAACGTCGGCAAAGAAACCACCATCACCTTCGACCAGTCGGAGGGCGGAGTGGACGCCACGAAGTGGGTTGCCTTCAACCGCGTCAACGATCCTTCCAGCAATCCCAGCCAGATCTTGGGTAAGATCGCCGCTCAAGGTCAGGTCTACATCATCAATCCGAACGGCGTCATCTTCGGCGGTTCCAGCCAGGTAAACGTCAACACCCTCACCATCTCCTCCCTCCCGATCAACACAAACTTGATCGACCGCGGCCTGCTCAACAATCCCGACTCCCAGTTTCTCTTCTCCGGACTCGCCATCCCTGCCGGCGCCAACGGCACCCCCTCATTCACACCCACACCCCCTCCCGCTTCAACCGGCCAATACGGCGATGTCACCATCCAAGCGGGCGCGAGAATCGAAACCTCCGTCTCGGACGACGGCAACGGCGGACGCGTCTTCCTCGCCGGCCCGAACGTCACCAACTCCGGCACCATCCTCACACCCCGGGGACAAACCATCCTCGCCGCTGGCCTGCAGGTCGGCGTCTCCGCCCCCGACGCCGCAGACCCCTCCCTCCGCGGCCTCGTGACCTATGTTGGCCAAACCGGCACCTACGGCGGCTCTAGTAAAAACACCGGCCTCATCTCATCCGAACTCGGAGCCATCACCCTCGTCGGCAAAAACGTCCACAACGCCGGAGCCCTTGAGGCCACCACCTCAGTTTCACTAAACGGCCGCATCGACCTCCTCGCCCACACCGGTGCCACTCCGAATCCAGCCATAGGTGCCGCTGTTGCTTCCGCAACACCCTTCCTGAACCGAGAGTCCGGCATCGTCACTCTTGGCTCCTCGTCGGTCGTCTCCATCCTTCCGGAGTACGATTCAAATGAAACCGCAATCGGTACCCGCCTCGCCCTCCGCTCCCGCATCAACATGGAAGGGCGCGTGATCCACGTGGGGAAAGATTCGACCATCCACGCGCCCAACGCGCTGGCGCGCATCGCCGCAGGCGAGTGGCTGTTTCTCCAGATCGCGACTACATCCACATCCCGATACATCCAATCTGCCGGGCAGATCTATATCGACCAAGGAGCGCTCCTCGACGTGGCCGGAACCGTGGATGTGCAGGTTCCCGTTTCGCAAAATTTCATCTCGGTCGATCTGCGTGGTGCCGAGCTAGCAGACTCACCTGTGCAACGGACGGGACCGCTCCGGGGACAGTCGATCAACGTGGACATCAGGACCACTGGCGTCTACAGGGGCAATGAGTGGATCGGCACTCCACTCGGCGATGTATCCGGTTTTGCCGGACTCATTGAAAGGGACGTCGCCCAACTCACCACAGAAGGTGGCTCCATCACCCTTTCCTCTGGCGAGTCGATAGTCATTCGTGATGGTTCCAGACTCGATGTCTCCGGAGGTTCCATCGCCTTCCAAGGTGGGGTCGTTGAGACCACGAAGCTGATTTCCAACGGACGGGTCTTCGACATTAGCCAAGCCCTCCCGGACATCATCTACGACGGGGTTTTTGATGGCACCTTCGACGCATCCAACCCGAAATGGGGCGTCACCGAACTCTACCGCAGCAGTTTGATCCCGAGCGGACGCAGGTTCGAAGCCGGTTACACCCAGGGAGCGAACGGCGGATCCCTGACCATCACGTCACCCGCGATGGCGCTTGATGGAACCCTCCTCGGCGCAACCATCCAAGGTGAACGACAGCGCTCAACTCCGGCTGGCCCGGGCTCGCTCGCCCTGAACTTCACCGCTACCGACCGCACCTTCACGCGCCTGCCCGCTTTTGCGCCGACTCCTCCCGCGATTATTTTCCAAACCAGTTCATCGCAATCCACTCCCGATCCATTCGAAATCGACGACGAAGGCAGGCCACTGGCTCTCACGGAAGCGCGGCGGGAGACTGTGATCATCTCCACCGGTCTTGCTGCTCCAGGTAATTTCACAAGTCTAACCATCAACAATCCGGACGGCTCCATCACTATCCCCCTTGAGACTTCCGTTAACGCGCCTTTTCTGGGTTCCCTTGCTTTAAATGCATCCAACCTCACCGTTGAAGGGAGAATCAGTGCCCCGGGAGGCAGCATTTCATTGCGGTCCCCCAACCTCAGCCTTTCGCAGCTCAACGCGCTCTTCGCGGACTCAAGCCTCCCGCAACCACAGGCAAACCCGGGTAAAGGTGTTTTCGTCCTCGGCCAGCAGGGAGAGATAACCACCGCCGGACTGCTGCTAGATGACCGGTCTTCGGAAGCGGGAGCAATCGCCTTACCAGTGGTCTTGGACGGTGGCTCCGTCAGAATCGAGGCCTTTGACACTCATCTGAAGACCGGCGGGAGGATCGATGTTTCCGGGGGAGCCCGGGCGGACGGTCGGGCCCGGATCACCTACGGAAACGGTGGTTCCATCAGCATCAGCGGCGGACGGGATCCCGGGGAACCATCAGTAATAGGCGGTGCGCTCCAACTGGGGGCCACCCTTGAAGCTTACTCCTTCGGAAAAGGAGGATCACTCAGTCTGTCAGCCGTGGCCTTCCAAATCGGAGGAGAAACCGCTCCTAACGCTGTAGTGCATCTGGACCCCGAGTTCTTTAACATGGGCGGGTTTGCCTCGTTCTCCCTGTCGGGTATCGGCATACCGACCGATGATCCATCCAAATTTGTGCCTGCGGTCTTGGTGGAGAAGAACACCCGGCTCCAACCAGCGGTGCGGAGCCGACTAGCCCTCGCCCCTGCGGGAAGGCCGTTGGGCTTCTCAACCCCTCTCCTGCTTCCTGAAGGGATTCGCTCCCCGATATCCCTTACGTTCAACGCCACTGGTGCAAGAAGCAGACCCCCCGTATCCATTCTTGCCCGCGGAGAAGTGGTCATTGCCGAGGGGTCACATATCGAAACGGATGCCAGAGGTTCCGTGACCCTCAATGGTGAGACCACCACGGTTCTTGGATCGATCACAAGTCCGGGCGGAAACATCAGCGTTACAGGTGCCGACAAATTCCCGAGTGATAGTATTACGCCACTCCACGCAACCGTGGCCATCGGCCCCGACAGCATCCTGGACGCATCCGGCGAAACCCTGCTGCGCGATGATCCCCGCGGGCTGCGCGTTGGAAACGTCCTGCCTGGCGGAAAAATTTCGATCTCAGGAAACATCGTTGCTCACCAGGGTTCGCTAATCGTCGCCAACGGTGCCAGCGGAATCCTTGATCTGACCACGGCCGCTTCCAGTCTCTCCCGATCAGCGGTGGGATCACTTCAGGGCCGCCTCACTGTTGCCACTACGGTGGAGTCCAACGGAGGATCAATCTCTCTTGAGGGCGGCGACTTTCTCCACAGCGACGCGATCTTGATAGCGCGCGCCGGAGGTGACTCGGCCAACGGCGGCACCCTCAACATTTCCTCTTCCCGTTTTGTCCCTCTTAACACCAGCTTCACCTCCGCAGACATCAACCTTGTTGTCACCAGCGCGGGATCGGTCACAGAAGCGGGGACCATCACCGCAACGGGCCAGCAGCCTATCGATGAAAATGGAAATCCAGCGGCCGGCCTTGGTCGTATCTCCGTAGCCACTTTTTCCGGCGGCGGCTTTCATAACGTTTCTCTTGAGGGAAACGTCCGCTTCGAGGGTGACGTCACGTTAGCTCTCCCTGGACGCGTCCGGCTCGCCACCGGTGGAGTCATGGAAGCGACCGGAAAGCTTGATGTCACTGCGGCTCATTTGTATGCCGGACAATCGTTCCGTCCACCCATACTCCTCGGGGAAGTCATAACCTACTTCACCGCCACCACACCGGCCGGCACGGCACCCTTCAACCTCCGACCGACCACCGGCAGCGGAAACATTTCTCTTGCTGCCGGTCTTATCGACCTCGGCACCCTCTCGCTGCAGAATATCAGCACCGCCCGTTTCAACGCTCCCACCGGCGACATCAGAGGCAATGGCACCCTGCAGGCCGCTGGCAACCTCACCTTCACCGCCGGACAGATCTACCCTACAACCGCCTCGGATTTCAACATCTTTGCCTACGAAAACAGCTCGATCACCTTTAACAGAGGAACGGACCGTCAACTCCCCCTGACCGCGGGTGGAAGCATCAATGTACACGCCTCCATTATATCCCAAAACGGAACCCTAAGAACACCCCACGGTGTCATCAACCTCGGATGGAACGGCAGTGGGACGGCTCCCGTCAATCCTCTCGCTGGAAATGCGATCGCGGCACCCGTGACCTCCTCTCTCGTGCTGGCGGCAAACAGTGTCACCTCCGTTTCAGGACTCGATCCTATCACGGGAGAACTATCGCTGATTCCCTATGGCATCACCTTTGATGGAAATTCTTGGATCGACCCCTCCGGCCAGGACATCACCAATGCCGGCCCTCCCAACAAGGACATCAAGCTCTCCGGCCTGAACCTGAATACCGCCGAAAACTCCGTCATTGATATTTCCGGCGGAGGCGACCTGTTCGCATACCGCTGGGTGGAAGGCAACAACGGCACCACCGATGTACTCGCTTCCGCCGACTCCTTTGCGATTATTCCCGGATATTCCCAGGATTACGCGCCCTACGCGACGTTCAACCCTGAAGCGGACACGCTTTCTGGAACAACTGGCTATCTGAACGCTTCCCTGCGCCCCGGGGACAAAATAACCATCGGAGAAGGCGCGGGCAGCTTGCCCGGCGGGAGTTACACCCTCCTCCCTGCCCGCTTCGCCCTGCTGCCCGGCGCTTTCCTGGTCACCCCGAGCGCCGCCGGACCCGTCAATCCCATCCGCCAGGCAGACGGCTCCTTTCTCGTATCCGGGTACCGCTCGAACGATTTGAATCCATTACGCAGCGGCCAAACTTCGATCACGGGCTTTGAAATAGCGTCGGCCGCCACTTTTCTCCAGCGTGCCGAGTATCAGCAGCTCTCCGCGAACACCTTCTTCAGCGAGGTCGCCAGCGAACGTGGTGTAACGGCCCCAAGGCTGCCCTCAGACGCAGGCATTTTGTCGTTCACGGCCACCCAATCCTTTGCCCTGGCGGGATCCGTGTTTACCAATACCCCCAAGGGAGGCCGCGGAGCTCTGATCGACATCAACAGTCCCGTCGACATCCTCATCAATGCTACTGGAACCGGCGGCGCGGCTGACACGCTGGTGCTCTCGAGTGCGCTGCTCAACACGTTCTCAGCGGAATCTCTTCTGATCGGGGGCATTCGCACGCAGATTGACGGCGTCACCACAGTCACCACCTCCACGAGAAACCTGACGCTCGACAACGGCGGCGCTCCACTAGTTGGAAGTGACATCATCCTCACCGCCAGGGAAAGTCTCAGGCTCGAAGATGATGCCGGGATCATCGCAACCGGATCCGCTTCCGGCGGCAACATCACCCTTGGAAACGCCGCCGTAGCGGGCAGCGGAAATGGTGCCCTCGTCAGGGTGTCCGGAGACTCGGCAGCCGGCGTCTCCCGGCTGGGCGTGACCCCTGGAGGGCCTGCCTCCCTCACCGTTGGGAGGGCGAATGTCTCCGGTGGATCCATCGTTCTTGACTCGACCTCGGCCGCCTCCCTCAGTGATAGTGCAATTCTATCCGGAAACGCGATCTCCATCTCCAGCGGCGAGATCACGCTGGCCTTGGACAACGCCGGTGAGATCCTCGCCGCAGACAGCCTCGTCCTTGCCGGCGCCACCCTGGACTTACTCCTCGGCTCCGCCAATATCCTAACATTTGGCAGTTACTCCAACTTCAACATCTACGGAACGGGACAGGTTGGCTCCGCCAATCTCGATCAACTCAATCTCTCAGCTGCAAACTTCCGCGGATTCAATCAAAATGGAGGCAACGCCACTTTCTCCGCCACGAGCATTCTCATAAACAACCGCGCGGGACTCCCTCCCACCGTTCCTGTCCACGATTCGGATGGACAGCTCGTTTTCTCCGCCGGTGAGATCATCCTTGGTGCCAACGCGGCGAGAATCGATGGCTTTGCCAACGTCTCATTTAATGCGGACAGCCGGATCGCCACATCGTCAACGGGGTCCCTCTTCATCAATGGCGATCTGAGACTTTCCACGCCCCTGCTCACAGGTTTGGATGCTTCCCGCTACGAGCTCTCCGCCGCGGGCGACCTGACTCTCGATGGACCCCTGACAGGCCTTTCCAATCCCGGGGGACTTGGCGCCGATCTCAGCCTCACTGCGGCAAGCATCGCCATCAATGGCGGGATATCTCTCCCCAGCGGCCGTCTTTCCATGCGCGCCACCTCCGGCGACATACTTGTGGGCAACTCCGCCCCAGTTTTCATATCACTCTCGGGAACCTCACAACAGTTCGTCGATGTAAGTCGCCACACCTCCGGCGGAACAATCAGCCTTGTATCGGACACTGGATCGATCCGCATCCTTGAAGGTACCACCTTGGACGTTTCCGCGCCATCAGCTGGAGGAAACGCGGGTGAGATCAACCTCGCCACACCGGGCGGCAGCCTTGAGCTGTCCGGCACCATTCTGGGCCACGCCGGCGACCGTGGTTCCAAGGGTCGCTTCACTCTCGACACCGAAACACTTGCCAGCACGGCAGCCATCGACAGCATCCTCAACAGCGGCGGCTTCACGAGCCTGCGGGACTTCCGCATCCGCGATGGTGACGTATTGATCAGCGGAAACGCTGTTTCCGCTGCCTACCGGATATCCGCCGACTCAGGCGACATCACGGTCACCGGATCAATCGTTGCATCGGGGACCCGCGGCGGCACTATCGATCTCAAGGCCAATGGTTCCCTGACGCTTGCTTCGGGGGCCGTCCTCGACGCCTCGGCGCTCACCTTCGATGCGGCGGGAAAAGGAGGCACCATTGTCCTAGAGGCCGGCAGCCAACGCGAAGGCGTCATCCGCGCGGATGCGTTTCTTAATCTGGGGACCGGCTCCTCCATCTATCTCGCGGTTGCTGAGAACGACCCCACATCCGCGTCGCTCGGTAAGTTCTCAGGCACGCTCCATCTCCGCGCACCCAGAACTTCCGGCAACGACGATGTGCGTATCAGCGCCATCGGCAGCAGCATCAACGGTGTCTCCGCAATCACCGTCGAGGGTTACCGGCTCTATGATTTGACCGGAACCCAGGGCGGCACGATCTCCTCTGCGCTCCAGACACAAATGCGTAACGAAGCGGCAGCTTTCCTTGGAGCGGCAGGCACCACGAGCACAGGCCACAACGCGATCCTCTCAAGACTCTCAAAAGGAACTCCCGGCCTCGATCTCATCCTGACCCCGGGCCTTGAGATCATCAATCGGAACGGTAACCTCACCCTTGGCACCAGCTCTTCAACCGCAGCGGCGGATTGGGATCTGTCCTCATTCCGCTTCGGACCTCGTTCCGCCCCTGGCGTCCTCACTCTTCGGGCCTCTGGAGATCTCAAATTTTTCAACGCCCTCTCGGACGGCTTTTCCGGCGGACCAAGTCTCTGGCTTGCTCCCCTGATGGTCCACAATCCGCTCCTTCCCGCCAACTCCCAATCCTGGTCGTATCATCTCACCGCGGGGGCCGACCTGTCCGCCGCTTCCTTTCGAGAGGTCGTCCCTCTTGGACAATTGGCTGCTGAAACCGGAGATCTAGAACTCGGGAAAAATGCGGGGGGCGCAACCGCGCCTGGCGGAAGCACCGCCCAAACCTCGGCAATCCTCGGCCGCAACTTCCAGGTGATACGCACCGGCTCAGGCGACATCGACATCCATGCGGCGAACACCGTGCGCTTGCTGAATCCGTTCGCCTCTATATACACAGCCGGCACTCAGGTTGCCGATCCCACCGGGGTGTTCGCACCCGGCGATTTCGTGACTCCGATCCTTGCCCGCAACGTCAGCCAGACCGACCTGGGGAGTGCCCAGCAAAACTACGCTGCGCAGTTCAGCATGGCTGGAGGAAATGTTAGCATCACCGCAGGCGCCAACATCGAGCGCAAGACGGAGAACAACTTTGGCTTAATTGATGATTCCTCCAGACAAATGCCAAACAACTGGCTCCTTCGCCGGGGGGTTGTCGATTCAGAAGGTAAGTTTGGCAGTATCCGGATCGGCACCGGCTTTTCCTCGACCACCGACGCCGCAGCCTCAACGAGTTGGTGGGTGGATTACAGCAACTTTTTCCAGAGCGTCGGTGCCCTGGGCGGGGGTAACGTGTCCTTGGCAGCCGGCTCGGAAGTGCGGAACATAGATGCCGCCATTCCCACCAATGCACGCGCACCCCGTGGAACCCCCTCGCCTGACAAGCTAATCGAACTTGGAGGAGGCGATCTTCGGGTGAAATCCGGTGGCGACATCAGCGGAGGAGTTTTTTACGTGGAACGCGGCCACGGCACATTGGAAGCGGGAGGAGCCATCACCACCAATGCCACCCGCTCTCCATCTTTCGGACTCGTCGGCAATCTCAACAACCCGGCAAGCGCGCAGCTCGATCCCCTCACTTGGCTCCCGACCACACTCTTCGTTGGAAAATCCTCCTTCGATCTCCTAGCGGCCGGCGACCTCCTTCTCGGCCCCGTCAGCAATCCCTTTCTCCTGCCTCAGGGACTCAACAACCGGTTCTGGTACAAAACCCATTTTTCCACTTACTCCCCGGATAGCTCGGTCTCGGCGCTCTCACTTGGTGGGGAACTTACTTACAGGAACGCGGTGACACTTCGGAACGAGACCACCGCCCAGCCGATGCTTCGTGCGTGGCATCAGACCCAGCTTCTCTATACAGGAACGAGTTCGTCCACCTCCTTCGTCCAGCCATGGCTCCGCTTGACGGAAACAAGTATTGATCCTTTCTCCCCGGTGTGGGCCCTCGCACCTGCCACGGTTTCCCTCACTTCTCTCTCTGCGGATCTGAATCTCGTGGGGAACATCACCTCATTTCCCTCCGCCTCTGGGCAGATCGAGTTCATCGCGGGCGGATCCGTCAATGCCCTGCAGCCAACCGGCCGCTCCAATATCCGGGTCGCCGGCGAATCCACCAAAATCTGGACCTCGTCGACTGTCAGCCTGCCGGATACCGATCCGAGATCGATCCCCGGGGCCCTCTCTCCTTTGACAAGCGGGGGCTTCAATAACAGAACTCTCCCGGAATTCCTATCGAACCTGGACACGGCTCTTGTTGATTCCGGCTCCATCACTGGAATTAACGCTACGCTTCAAGCAAAACAAGCGCGTCACACCCCTGGTGGCTTGCACGAGGAGGGGGCGGATCCACTCAGGATCCACGCCTTGAGCGGGAACCTTTCCGGCCTCAGCTTGTTTTCGGCCAAACAAAGCCACATAACTGCAGGGGCGAATATCACTGACGTGGCCTTCTATATTCAAAACAACGGAGCCACTGACACCACCGTCGTCTCCTCGGGCGGGGACATTATCCTTTCCGACCCCAACAGCCCTCTGAGAATCGCGGCCACCTCGCTGGGGAACGCGCTCTCAGACAAGCAGGCCGCCGTGCTGGCGGGTGACATCCAAATTGCTGGCCCGGGTGCCCTGCACATCTTGGCCGGTCGGAATCTGGATCTCGGCATCGGCGCTTCCCAATCCGATGGCACGGGCAGCGGAATTTCAAGTATTGGTAACTTCAGAAACACATTCCTTCCATCCACCGGCGCTGGAATCCTGATTCTTACAGGTTCGGGAGCTGATCAAAACCTTGATGAGGCCCTTGAGATCGAGAAATTCCTCAGCTCCCTTTCGAGTGGAGAAATGGAGTTCCTCCTCACCTTGCTGGAATCCCAGCAGGATCTCTCCTCCCTAGATGACGCCGCCCGCGCGGAATACGCCGTTCGGACCTTCTTCAGCATCCTCCGGGACACGGGCCGGGATTTCAATGATCCTGAATCACCCGGCTTTGGCAACTACGACCGTGGGTTTGCAGCGATCCGGAGCCTCCTGGGTGAAACTGACGAACGCCCCGGTGAAATCTTCGCCCGCGCCCGCGACATTCGCACCCGCTCTGGAGGTGACATCCGCATCCTCGCCCCGGGTGGTGGCCTTACCCTTGCCAACACCGCCTTCGGCAACCCCCTCGCGCCTCCCGGGATCATTACAGAAGCCGGAGGCTCAATCTCCATCTTCACGGAGCAGAGCGTGGACATCGGCATCGGCCGGATCTTCACCCTCCGTGGAGGCGATGCCATCATCTGGTCTAGCAAGGGCGACATCGCCGCCGGGACGTCGTCCCGGACGGTCCAGTCCGCCCCACCGACCCGGGTTATCATCGATCCACAGTCCGGTTCGGTCGAAACCGATCTCGCCGGCCTCGCCACCGGCGGCGGCATCGGGGTTCTAGCCACTGTCCGGGGCGTGGACCCGGGAGACGTCGATCTCATCGCGCCCTCCGGCACAATCGATGCCGGTGACGCCGGCATCCGCGTGACCGGCAACATCAACCTTGCTGCCGTCCAGGTCGTCAACGCAGGGAACATCGCCGCAGGCGGCACCAGCACCGGCGGAGGAGGAGGCACCACGGTGGCCGCACCGGCTCCCGCAACCATCGCAAGCTCATCTAACACCGCCGCTGGAGCAACGGCAGCTGCCGCACCCATGCCGGTTGCTGAAACCACACCCGAAGAGGTGGAATCAACTGTCGAACAGCCTTCACTCTTTACCGTGGAAGTCATCGGCTATGGAGGAGCGAGTGATGATGATGACGACGAAGAAGATGAGGAGGAAGAGTCGGCTGAAGGCGATGAGGAACAGTAGCCTCCACTCCAGATCCGCGTGACAGGAGTGTAACGGAGTTTCCCTTACGTTCCCACCACACCCCTCCTAGCTTGGCGCCGTCCGGGTGAAAACCACCCGGAGTTTCTCCTGAACAAAATACAGAACCAAAGTAATGAAAAGTATCCTTAGAACCATCCTCATCACCGGCTTCGGAGCCGCGATGGCCGCCTCCCCCGCGATGGCCGCCTTTAGCTTCACCAACGGCGATCTCGTCCTCGGCGTCCAGGCAACTGGAGGCACTGGCAACAACGTCAACGTGTTTTTCAACTTGGGCTCCGGTGTGTTTCACCGTGACAACCCAGGCGTCGGAACCTTGGGCAACATTTCCACCACGATGAGCAACGCCTTCGGGAGCAACTGGTACTCCCGCGAGGACGTCTATTTCGGCGTGTTCGGCAACCTCAATCAGAACCCGACCTCCGGTATCGGAAGCCGCGCTGCCGTCGACGGCGATCCTTCGAGAACCGTCTACCTCTCATCTGCCGCAGCCAACCCTGGTTCCGGCCAGACGATCGCCGCAGGCACCTACGGCAGTAGCTCGCTGGGCGGAGGGGCTGGCAACTTCGCCGGAATGGAGACGATCCTCACCGACCTCGACTCGACCTCAAACGCTGACGACACGATCGTCATCAATTCCACCGACAACCCCGTCGAATGGAACAACAGCTGGTCGAAGTGGAATCCAACTCCGGGCGCAGCGTTCGAAATCTTCACCGGCGGCATCCAGCAAAACTTCGGCAAAGCTGGTAACACCACCTACGTCGATCTTCAGCGCGTGCTCGCCACAAATACCGGTGCGAATCCAACCGGCGTCGTCGGTGGTGGCACCTACGAGAACACATTCGGCATCATGAGCGACGGATCCATCGTCTCCGTTCCGGAACCTTCGTCCTCCATGCTTCTGCTCGGAGCAATGACCCTTCTCGGCCTCCGCCGCCGCAGATAAGACCACATCCGTTCACACATCTCTCCAACAAATACACGACTACATATGAAACTAAAAACAGCTATGCTTCTGGGCGCTCTCGCCCTCGCCACAAGCCAGTCCTACGCGGCTACCCGCGTGTTCAACATCACCGGAGCGACGGCCTTCCGGGCGTCGGCCAACCAAGCCATTATCGCCATTCTCGGCGGCGAGGGAACGACCCAATACGCTTTCACCGGCACATCCGGCATCAATGGCACGAACCGCGTCATCTTCAAAGGAACGATGTCCGCGTTCCCCGGCGACACCGTTATCGTCCGCGCCTCATGGTCCGGCTCCACCCAAGGTATCCTCGATCTCGCGGATGCCAACTCTATCCAGTTCCTAGACGATCAAGCCAACGACGCGGCACTCTCCACCACAGGCACCAACCTTGGCGCTTCTGGCCAACCCGCTCCTGTCTTTGAAAACGCCGTCGCACGCTGGTCGTTCTCCGATGTTGATAAGCTCCTCTCCCAGCGTCCTAACGCGTCGCTAGCAGGCGGCCCTGTCGGAGTGGTTCCTTTCATGTTCCTTGCTGGTGAAGGCGCCCCCGCCGGCATTACGAACATGACCGACCAGATCCACAACGCCCTGTGGAAAACCGGGCAGCTCCCAGCGAGCTTCTTTACTGGCAACACCGCCGATACGAAGACCATTCTCGCAACCGGCCGTAACAACGGTTCCGGAACCCGTGCGACCATCCTCGCCGAGACCCAGTACGGCGCGTTCACCAACGTCGTCCAGTTCAACGCAGCGTTTCAAGGCACCCGCACCGATCCATATCCAACCGGTCGGCTCACGGCGCTCAGCGAATTTGGCAACGGCGGAAACAGCAGTAATTCCGGCGTGAGGGAACTCCTCACCCGCCGCGCGGACGATCTCACCTTCAGTGGCCAGCCAGTTGACGCCGTTTTCGTCAGCTACCTGACGATCAGTGACGCCCTCGCAGCGATCACTGAAGGTGCCCGGGAGATGACCTACAACGGTGTCTCATTCTCCGCTGACAACGTGAAGAACGGTGCTTACACCCTTTGGGGCTATCAGCAGTTCTACCAAGGCACGTCCCCGACTGCTGAAGAGAACACCTTCGACAGCGCGTTTCGTACGGCAATCCCATCCACCCTTGACGGTGTGAGCGCGATTCCAATCCCCGACCTCAATGTTGAGCGTACCGGTGGAGACGGCGGACCAATCTTCCAGATCAACTAAGCGTCATTTACTGAATTCCCCACCCGGATGTCGGCTTCCCCGGCATCCGGGTTCCTTTGGCTATGCGACTTCCATTCAAATCCCTTTTATTGTTTGCATCAATGGGCACCGCCCTTGTAGCCCTGATTCTGCTGACTGATTTTCCTCAGACCGTAGTGTCCCCAGGCGGTCCGGCCGCGGCCACCCAAGCGCCTGATGCAGCCCTGCTGCCTTCCGGGAACGCGTCCAGCTCCCACTCATCCTCCGCCCCATCCTTTCCGAACTCAGACTCCCATCTTTCAGCATTACCTCCCGGAACCCCGGAAGCTCCAATCGGGGTCACACCCCCGCGCACCTCCCACCCAACCGGCACCGACAATTCAAAACGAAACCCATCCGATCTGAGGACAAAACGCAGCCGAAGGACGGACAAGCAACTGGCGACTGACTCTGAAGCAACAGCGAGCCCGTTTTCCGCGCCTATCGCAAAGAAAAAAAATCTTTCTTCTCACCAGCGATGGGGATCCGGCCCGTACGGAGTTCCCCAACCGGCTGCTTTTGCCGATCTCGGCCCCGATTCCAGTTTGCCTCCGCAATTCGAAGCCGACATCCAGGAACTCGCGGAGACGGTCGCTGCCGAACTACAAGAAACGGGCGAAGACCCCGCCACGCCGGCATATCACAACGCATGGGCCCAACACGTCGAAAAAAGTGATTTCCATCTTCGCCAACGGTATGGCGGCGCGGTCTGGTCGGCCCACCACATCCAGGCTCATCACATCGCAGCAGGCAATTTCCCCAATCCTTCCCCTTCAGAGACTCCAAACTCCTCAAGCAATTAAAATACGCGTTAGCAATATGAAAACATCCATCAAACTACTCCTCCTGTCCGCAGCCATCGCATCAAGCACAAACCTGCATGCGGCCGAGCCGCCTCCCTTGTTCCAATTTACCGATGGCAACCTGATCCTCGGTATCCAGGCCACAGCTGGAACAGGCACCGACAAGAATGTCTTCTTCGATCTGGGTCCAGCAGTGAATTACCGCGACAATGGCGCCCAGGGCTCGCTTGGGAATATCGGTGCGACACTCAGCATTGTCTACGGCTCGGACTGGCATACCCGGGAAGACATCTGGTTCGGAGTGATCGGTAATCTAAATGCTCAACCTAATTCCGGAATTGGATCAAGGGCAGCTGTCGACGGAGATCCTTCACGGACAATTTACCTATCAACCGCAGCTCCCACACCCGGGCAGGGGTCCCTCCTCCCCCCTAGCAGCTACGGTTCCGAATCACTTGGGGGTGCCGGAGGGAATGTGGGTTCAATGGAAAATATGCTCTTGGGGATTGACAACGGATGGACCAAAGATGGCCCCGACGAGCTCGCCCGGGGACTCTACCAGGAGGCGGACGGAGCCGCCATTCTCAACGGGTCTCTCCAGCAGCACGCTACCGCATGGAACAACAGTTGGACCAAATGGAATCCGACGCCCGGGGCCTCTTTTGAGATCCTCGCGAAAAACATCCAGCAAAATTTCTCAGGCTCGGATAATATCAAATACGTGGATGTCCAGCGGGTCCTTTCCACCACCACCGGAGCCAATCCTACTGGTATTAAGGGCGGCGGCACCTACGAAACCACGATCGGAATATCCTCTTCGGGAGAAATCATTTCCCTTATCCCCTCAGCCGGCACCTCACCCTTCCAAACTTGGGTCGCAACCTTCCCAGCCCTCGTCAACTCACCTAACGCTGCCGACCGCACTCCGCAAGGCGATTTCGACAAGGACGGCATTCCCAACGTGCGCGAGTTCGCCTTCGGCGGCAGTCCGGTCTCCGGCTCTGACAACGGTCAGCAGCAGATTCGCACCGTCGCTGTTGCCGCAAACTCCCCGCGTGTTCTCACGCGCACCGTGGAAGTCCGTGCAGGCGCTACTTTCGAAAAAAGCGGAAACAAGCTGACTGCAACTGTGGACGGCGTGGTTTACACAATTGAAGGCTCGCTGGACCTCGTAAACTTCGAGAGCGCTGTATCGGAAGTTGTACCCAGCCTTGGAACAGGTTCCCCCAAGACGGGTTACGTCTTCAAGACCTTCCGCCTCGACGCATCCTCTGGCTTGAATGGAAAAGGATTCATCCGCGCTGGTGCCGCGGTTCAGTAACTCTAATTACAAGTTAGCCAAGTGGGCCGTGTTCGAGTTGTCGGACACGGCCCCTTTTTTGTCACCGTTTCGGCAGCAGCGTTTCCTCATCAACCGGCACGGCTCTCCGCGGAGATATCTCGATCACGGAGCTCGGGATGCCGACGTATTCGCCGAGGTGTTGCTTAATCAGAAACCAGATCGCGGTCGCCAGAAGCAGTGACGCCACCTTCGCGACCCAGTTTTTCGTCAGGTTCAATTTCATTGGCGGGTTTTCCGGAGAAGAAGATTTCCGCAATCTGTTCGCGGAATTGTTTTTCGGTTAGATTTCGTTGCAGATTTCCGTTGTCGCTGATCGAGATACTGCCTGTCTCTTCGCTCACCACCACCGCGATGGCATCTGTGCGCTCGGTCAGCCCGATTGCAGCACGGTGACGCAAGCCCGTTGACCGGTCCTGCATCTCCCTCTCGGTAACAGGAAACACGCATGCTGCGCCTGCGACACGGTCGTTGGCGATGATCATCCCGCCATCGTGCAGCGGGGATTTTGGAAAAAAGATGCTCATCGCCAGCTCCGGAGTGAAGTGCGCGTCGAGGATCACGCCCGTCTCCAACTGCTCTTTAAGCGTAATGTCCCGCTGGATTGCGATCAGTGCGCCAATGCGCTTTTTAGAAAGCATCACCACCGCGTCGGCAAGGCGCTCAACGAAAGCCAGCCTACGCTTGCTTGAAAACGAGAACATCCTGCTGCTGCCAAGCCTAGCGAGGGCGTTGCGCAGCTCCGGCTGGAAGATCACCAGCAGGGCGAAGGCGAGAACCGCAGCGGAGCGGGTGATGATCCAGCCGATGACCTCGAACTGGAAGATCTGCGTCACCAGCGCCAGCACCACCAGCACGAGGCCGAGACCAACCAAAATCTGCGCCCCTCGCGTCGAGCGGAAAGCGCGGTAGAGCTGATAGATACAGAACGCCAGCAGCAGGATCTCGATCCCGTCCCGCCAATGTTCTACGCCGAATTCCCACATATCTACACACGAAACTAGAAGCAACAGACGCTTCTGTCACTTTTTAAAGAGTTTCATCACACGATAAGCCCCCCGGGAGCGCCGAGCCCCAGCTCGGCATAGGGAGCCTCCGGTCCATATTGTGGAAGATCCAACCGCGAATGAACGCCAATGGACGCGAATCCGAGGGTCGCTTGTATTCGCGGTTCCTGTCTCGCTGGCCCGTTCCATCGAATGCGCCTTGCCGCCGGGCTCGGGCTGGCTTTTAGTTTGCCCATGCACGACGAAATCAAGCTCACCCGCGAGGTGACCGCCATCCAGATCCCGAGCGGCGATTCGATGACGCTCCCCGCCGGCACCCCCGTTTTCATCACCCAGCGACTCGGCGGCACCTACACCGTCGCCACCTCGCAGGGCCTCGCCCGCATTTCCTCCCAAGACGCCGATGCGCTCGGAGTCGATGCCGAGGAGGAGAAGAAAAAACAATCAGAAGCGGTCCGGCTCAAGGACGCGCCGCTCGAGGAGCAGGTCTGGTCCCAACTGAAAGGCGTTTACGATCCCGAGATCCCCGTGGACATCGTCAATCTCGGTCTCGTCTACGACTGCATCATCCAGCAAGTGGATGACAAGAAAGTCGTGCAGGTGAAAATGACCCTCACCGCACCCGGTTGCGGCATGGGCCCGGTGATCGCCGCAGACGCCCAGGCGAAGGTCATGACCATCGATGGGATCGATGAAGCCAATGTAGAGCTCGTCTGGGACCCTGCTTGGAATCAGGACATGATCACCGAGGAAGGGAAAATGAAGCTCGGTATGATCTGATCACGCCTCCCGAGGTGTCGTCTGATCAATATAGGAGATGATTGCCGGGATCGCGACGTTCAGAACCTTCGCCACCTCCTGATAGGATTTTTTCCCCATCCCGATGGGATCCGGCACGTCCGCGCCCAATCCACGGCCGTCGACATCCACAAATTCGCAGGTCATATAGTATTTCTCGGAAAACTCGGGAAAATGATCTTCCAGCGCGTGAAGGTGGCTGCGGGTCATCGTGAACACATGCGTCGCCTCCTCCAGCAACGCCGCCGTCACCGGCTGGCTCTTGAAATCATCCAGCGGGGCCTTTAGCAGCTCCACGATCTCCTTCGTCTCCCGGCTACACACAGCACCTTTGGAGGCGGACACACCCGCTGAGCGCACTGAGTAATCCTGCCGACCCGCCACCGCCTTGCGAAACAACGCCTCGGCCATCGGGCTGCGGCAGGTGTTCCCGGTGCATACAAATAGAACCCGTTTCGTCGCAGTCATCGGCGCGCAGGATGCGACCGCTCTCCCCGTCCGTCAATGACTTGAAAGAAGAGATCCAACCACAGGATGAATGGCATCAACGCAGATCAAGCCCTTCGGTGTGCCGTTCACCTGTGGTTGAAGAGTTTCACATCCGCACGCCTTGTCTCTAATTCGCGGTCATTCGCGTCAATTCGCGGTTAGGTATCTCCAGCCCCGGGGTTTCTCCTCAATCTACTATTGCAAAACCGCCGTCCTCGACTAGAAACACGCCCCGCCGAGGCTCCTCGGCCGACCAACCATTACACATTACAGGCATGAAGGACCTTTCCAAATACCGCAACATCGGCATTTTCGCTCACGTCGATGCCGGAAAAACGACGACCACCGAGCGCATTCTCAAACTCACCGGAAAAATCCACAAGATCGGTGAAGTTCACGATGGCGCGTCCACGATGGACTTCATGGACCAGGAAGCCGAGCGCGGTATCACCATCCAATCCGCCGCCACCACCTGCTTCTGGAAAGACCACCAGTTCAACGTGATCGACACCCCCGGTCACGTTGACTTCACCATTGAGGTCTACCGCTCGCTTAAAGTTCTCGACGGCGGCGTCGGCGTCTTCTGCGGCTCCGGCGGCGTGGAGCCACAATCCGAGACCAACTGGCGCTACGCCAACGATTCCAAGGTTTCCCGCGTCATCTACGTCAACAAGCTCGACCGCATTGGTGCCGACTTCTACCGCGTCATCGCCCAAGTGAAAAAGATCCTTGGCGCGCACCCGCTCGTCATGGTCCTGCCCATCGGCACCGAGTCCGAATTCGTTGGCGTCGTCGATCTCCTCACCATGAAGGCCCACATCTGGGACGAATCCGGCCAGCCCGAGAACTTCAAGATCGAGGAAGTCCCCGCCGACATGCTCGACAAGGCCAAGGAATACCGCGCCCAACTCATCGAGACCGCCGTCGAACAAGACGACGAGATCATGGAGGCTTATCTGGAAGGCACCGAGCCTACGATCGAGCAGATCAAAAAGTGCATCCGCATAGGCACCAACGACCTCGCATTCTTCCCGACTTACTGCGGTTCCTCCTTCAAAAACAAGGGCCTTCAGCTCGTCCTCGACGCCGTCGTCGATTACCTGCCGAGCCCGACCGACGTCAAACCTCTCCCCGAAGTGGATGCGGAAGGCGTGGAGACCGGCAAATTTGCGATCATCGATCCGAAAGCCCCGTTCCGCGGCCTGGCGTTCAAGATCATGGACGACAAGTTCGGCGCGCTTACCTTCACCCGCATTTACTCGGGCACCATCAAGAAGGGGGACACCGTGCTCAACTCCTTCACCGGCAAGACCGAGCGCATCAGCCGTATGGTCGAAATGCACGCCGACGACCGCAACGAGGTCGATACCGCCCAAGCCGGCGATATCGTCGCCATCGTTGGCCTTAAAAACGTCCAGACCGGCCACACCCTCTGCGATGAGAAAAATCCGGCCACCCTAGAGCCGATGGTTTTCCCTGATCCCGTTATCTCTATTGCCGTCGCTCCCAAGGACAAAGCCAACGCCGAGAAACTGGCAAACGCGATCGGCAAAATGATCCAAGAGGATCCGTCCTTCCGCGTCGAGACCGACGAGGAAACCAACGAGATGATCCTCAAGGGCATGGGTGAGCTTCACCTCGATATCAAAATCGACATCCTCAAGCGCACCCACAAGGTCGAGGTCACCGTCGGTGCCCCGCAGGTCGCCTATCGCGAGACCATCACCCGCGCCGTCACCGACTCCTACACCCACAAGAAGCAGTCCGGAGGTTCCGGCCAGTTCGCGAAAATCGACTACATCATCGAACCTGGCGAAGCAGGTTCAGGATTCATCTTTGAGTCGAAAGTCGTCGGCGGAAACGTCCCTAAGGAGTTCATCCCGGCCGTGGACAAAGGTTTCAAAACCTCGGTGCACAAGGGTCCCCTCGCCGGCTACCCCTGCTTGGACTTCAAAGTTACCCTCACCGACGGTGGCTTCCACGCCGTTGACTCCTCTGCCATCGCCTTCGAAATCGCCGCCAAAGCGGGATACCGCCAGTCGATGCCGAAAGCCGGCCCGCAGATCCTCGAGCCGATGATGAAGCTCGATGTCTTCGCACCCGAAGAAAAAATTGGTGATGTCATTGGAGACCTTAACCGCCGCCGCGGCATGATCCAAGGCCAAGAGCCGACTCCCGGTGGTGTCCGCGTCAAGGCAGAGGCCCCGCTCTCCGCCATGTTCGGCTACATTGGTGACCTTCGCACCATGACCTCCGGCCGCGGCCAGTTCTCCATGGAATTCAGCCACTACGCCCCTTGCCCGAAAAACGTTGCCGACGACGTCATCGCCAAGGCCAAGGAGCGCGAAGAAGCACTGCGTAAGTAAACTCCCGGTGCGGGGCTGCTAGCATCCACGCCTGAAGTTTCAAACCCGCTCCGAAACCCGCCGCTCCGCAAGGACGGCGGGTTTTTTGTTGTGAAACATCACTTCTGTTCTCGCGCCAATCTTTGAAAAATGCTCTTTTGCGACTTGAATTCATTTGCATACCTCTTGTTGACAGCATCTACTGAACACTGTTCATTTGAATAAATCATGATCCCGCCAAATATCGCCCTAGAACCTCGCCGGGAGAAGCAGATATCCGCGCGCTCACGGAAAGAGAAAGGAGCGCACTATACTCCGGAAGGCTTGGCGAATTTTGTGGCGGAGCAGGTGGCTGCCCAATTCCAGCCCAATTGCAAGCTCCGCGTTCTGGATCCGGCTGTTGGCGATGGCGTCCTTCTCCGCGTGCTCTCCGAGAAATTGGGAACCCGGCACCATTTCGATGGTTTCGACATCGACGCACCGGCCCTTGAACAGGCCGAAAAATACCTGAATACCGCCCTTCCGCGTAAAGCCTTCGAACTTCATCACTCTGACTTTCTCGCCCGTTTCAGCGGTTCGGCTAATGATCTGTTTCAAACAACACCCGCCCCGGAATACGACGCGGCCATCAGCAATCCGCCCTACGTGCGCACCCAGGTTCTTGGGGCGGCGTCCGCGCAGCGGCTCGCATCCGTCTTCAACCGTACCGGGCGGATCGATCTCTATTTCGCGTTCCTCGCTTGTATTTCGCTTTCACTAAAGCCCGGCGGAATCGCAGGCGTCATTGTCTCCAACCGCTTCATGACCACCAAAGCCGGTGCGGACGTTCGCGCCGGTTTGCTTCGGGACTTCGATATCCTCCACATTTGGGATTTCGGCGATACCAAGCTTTTCGAGGCCGCCGTGCTTCCAGTGGTACTGGTTCTGCGCAAAAAGGTAAGCCCGGGTAATTCGCAGGATCTCCCAAAATTCAGCACCATTTACACCACTTCCACACCAGCTGAATCTGTTTCCCAAAGTATCTTCGAGGCACTTAAACTCGATGGACCGGTCGAAGTCAGCGGCGTGACATATTTGGTCAGCCACGGCAATCTGGAAACCCGGAGACCGGACGACGTTTGGCGGCTTGCCAATGAGGAAAAAGACGCATGGTTGGAAACAGTTGGTCGGAATACCTACCGGACTTTCGGAGAGATCGGGAAAATCCGCGTCGGCGTAAAAACAACTGCTGACAATGTGTTCATCGGAAACTGGAACAATCGGCCGAACGATGAACGCCCCGAGTTGCTCCGGCCACTGATCACCCATCATGTCGCGGCGAGATTTCGCGTGGATTTATCCAAAGTCGAACGCGAAATATTATATACCCACGAAATTCGCGGAGGCAAACGGCAAGCCGTCGAACTGGGCCGTTATCCTGTTTCAAAAGGCTATCTCGAGACTCACCGACCTCAGCTCGAGGGAAGGCGCTATGTGATAGCAGCGAAGCGGAACTGGTATGAAATTTGGGTTCCGCAAAACCCTTCTTCATGGGATCAGCCCAAGCTCATCTTCACCGATATCTCCGAAAAGCCTACCTGCTGGATCGATCTCACGGGAGCGGTGGTCAACGGTGATTGCTACTGGATGATTCCCGCGCGATCCGAAGACTCGGATTTGCTGTGGCTTGCCCTCGCGGTGGGGAACTCCCGCTTTATCGAGGTCTTCTACGACCACAAGTTCAATAACAAGCTCTATGCGGGAAGGCGTCGATTCATGACCCAGTATGTCGAGCAGTTTCCAATTCCCGATCCGGCGACCGACGTGGGGAAAAAACTGATTTCGCTGGCCAAGGAAATCCACCGCATGAAACCAACCGAGGACACTTCCGACTTGGAAGCAGAATGCGAGCGCCTAGTCGAAAATGCCTTCGGTGTTACGGTCGAAGAAATCGCGGGGTAGCGTCAGCTGATACTTATTGTTGATCATCAGCCCGCCGAATTTCTCAAACGTGGTGTAAAAGTCCTTCCCGGTTACAAGAAAAAGACCGGTGAGTGTAACGCGCGGTCCTGTGATCACACCGCAAAAAACCGCGTAGCGAACGTCCTGGTGACGGATGTGGACACCGCCAACCACAGGCAAGTCGAGAAGACCATCACTGTCTGGCGAGATTGCCCCAAGATCGATGGTGGGTGACGTTTGCAGCTTCACCTCCAGCAACTGATGTCTGATATCAGGAAATCTCCCGTTGTCGGCGTGATCCCGATACCCCAAGGCGGCCGAAACCATTTCGTGCACCAACCCGCCGCGATTCCGCTCCTGTAAGATACCCGGATCTCGGAAACTTCGTCCGACCAACGGTGATAGTTTTGCGAACAAGCCGGCAATCGAAAGGAGCGATCGGTTTTCAGGCAGATCGATGGGAGATTTCTTCGCAACCGATGGAATTCTCGATGCAATCAAAGGGGTCAGGTTGGACGTGTCATTGTTGGAAGCCAAAACACGCAGCGCAAGATTCGATATCCTCGCTTGGAACTTGCGTGTGAGCTTCCCTGTGCGGTCAAGCGGCGCAAGTTCCGCACCGGTAACGACACGCACCCGCCGGATGATCCCCTCGGCATCGGGGCGGATTAGGATATAGCGACGGGCTGGCGCTATCTCCGCGTTCCAGATCTGCAGGTTGTCCGAAGACTGCACGTAGGTATCCAGATTCTGACCGGGAAAACGCGCCAGTGGCTTAGCTTTCCGGAAAGAATGGGGGATGGGATAACCCAGCACACGGCAGACTTCGGACTTTGCAAGCTTCGATCTAGTCCTGAGCGCGACCGTCTCCAACCGATGTCCTTCCAGTTCAGTCTGGAGCAATACTTCGAGGAGATCCGAAGGAATCCACAAATCGCTGCCGATCTCGATGGGATCGTAAATGGTGAGTCCACTCGCCTCGATCCTCTTCGCTTGCGTCCTCGCGAGTGCCAGCCTTTTCAACGCTTGACTCCTTTCCCGGAGGAGTCCGTGAGCAAATCCGCGGCAGAAACCCTCATCGCATCGGAGAGCTGCTGCAATGTCTCAAGGGTCACATTTCGCTCGCCGCGTTCGACCGAACCGATGTATGTGCGATGAAGCCCGCAAGAAGCGGCGAACGCCTCTTGCGACACCCCTTCCCTTTCACGATACGCCTTGATGTTAGCGGAAAGAATCTTCCTCAGATAATTGGTATCCACCCGAAAAACCTAACAAATATGATGACTCCAAGGCGACAGTCTCTAAGTAGCATTTTGCGGCCAGTTCTCCATGGAATTCAGCCACTACGCCCCTTGCCCGAAAAACGTTGCCGACGACGTGATCGCCAAGGCCAAGGAGCGCGAAGAAGCACTGCGTAAGTGATCTCCCGGTGCGGGGCTGCTCGCATCCACGCCTGAAGTTTCAAACCCGCTCCGGTCCCTCCGGAGCGGGTTTTTCGCGCGATTCCTGTGCGTTTCTCCCAAAGAAGTGTATATTTCTAAGATTGCAATGAAACCCCTCTCCGTCTTCACCCCTCTAGCTATCATCGGTATCGCCATCTCCCTCAACGCCTGTGAATCAAAGCGCGGCGAGCCCCGGGAGGTGCAACTGGAGAAGACCGCCGTGGAACTGGAGAGCAAGGCGGAGAAGGTCCGAGTTGAGGTGCAGGAAACCGCCGCCCAAAAGGAAGAGCAGGCTGTCGAGCTGCGGGAAAGCAAAGGAGATGAAGATTCCGCTAAGGCACTTGAGAAAGACGCCGAAGTCACACGCGAAGTGGGAGAACGCCGCGCAGATCAACTTGAAGAGCGCGCCACCGAGATCCGACAGCAGAAAGATGATGCCCAGAAGGCGCAGGGCCTTAATGGAGAGGCGCAATCGGAAGATGTGCAAGATCCTGCAAAAAGCGTTAGATAAGTGTTAGATGCCGGGCGTTTTGCCCGATCTGACGCCCGTTTTCTTGCATAATCCTTGGAAAACAGGCGTGGCACTGAAAATGCGATAAGGAATTCAAGTCCCTAACGGGCACAACCTCAATACCATGAAAAAACATACTATTCCGACACTCCTCAGCGCTTCGGCTTTCGCCCTGATGTTCACCGCTTGTGATCAAAACCCAGTAGCGGAAGCTGAGGCTGACAAGCTGGAAGCCAAAGCCGATTTCGTCGAGGAAACCTCAGAAGCCGAGGCTGACAAAATTGAAGCTGTAAGCGGCAACGACGACCGTGCGGATGCAGTTCGCGAAGTTGGCGATGCCCAAGCTGATCAGCTCGAAGAGCGCGCCGATCGTATCGAGGAATAAGGCCTGCAAATTTCCACCTGCCATCGTCCCAACAGGGGCGGTGGCTTTTTTGCGTCCTATTGCGACGCCGCCTTGACCTGCCCAGCACGCGCCGGACAGAGTGGACCATGTCCTCCAGCCTGAGTCTCAAGCCAGCCATTGCATTTGGTATCGTTCCCACCCACATCAAGTTCGTCGGGGGCCTGGTCCCGGACGAGAAGGGAAAATTCCCGCGTGAAGACGACGGACGCCTGGCGGTTGTCGCCGAGATGGACCGGATTTGCCAGCAATCCCCCGTCCGCCCCACCTGCACACAGGTTCCATTTTTTCCCGGAGCGGATGAAGGGGATGTCGATGAAGCAATCTTAGCTCTCAAGGCTCTCGGTCTCGATGTCCACCTCATTCTCATGGTTGGCGGTGCCAACCCAATGGAACCGGCCGATGAGGACGCCGTCGTTTCTCAACTCGTCACCTCTCTGCAAGCTGCCCAGAAACACGGCGTCGCCTCCGTTTCCTCCACCTCCATCGAGGAATGGATGAAAGACGGAGAGGTCCGCCGCGATGGTGCCGAGTTCGATGCCGCCGTCGCACAGACGGTGAAGCTCCATGTCCGCGCCGCCAAGGAATCCGGGCTCGCCGACTCGTCGATCTCCGCATGGCACATCGAGTTCCTCCGTCCGGGTGAGTTCAAGACCTTCACCGACGTCAACCGCGCCTGGACTTTCGTCAAAGCCGCCAACGAAGCACTCGGCAGGAATTTCTTCAAGCTGCTCATCGATGCCGCCCACCTGGCGGACTCCGGCCTCTCCATGGAGGAAAACCAGCGACTGATCGGCGAGATCGCCGCAGCCGACCACATGGGAATCTACCACGCTTCATCGAAGACGACCCGCGGCTGCCTCAGCACCGACGACGGCTGGATTGGCGCGACCCTTCTCGCCGCCGCGAAGACTGGAAAGCTGGAAACGGTTTTTGTCGAGCTCTTCCATCACGAGGATCCCGCTCTCGAAGGGCTCCGCAAGATGGATCCGGGCCATGGCATCGATACCCGTGACGGCCGCTCCTACACCCAGACCACGATTGATGGCTTTGTGGATGTCGCCCGCAGGCTCAACAACCTCCACGCCCGCGGCATCCTCTGACCGGCTGGGAGCGCTGAGCCCCAGCTCGGCCGCTTTCCAATGTTAGTCCGGCCGGTTCCGCAAAAAATCCGCCACCTGCGTGAAAAAAGGTTCGAGAAACGCCCGCGCCTTCTCCGGCACACCCGTTTCATCCATCGCCTCACCCATCAGCAGCAGCCAGCGGTCGCGCTCCTTCATGCTGATCTTGAATGTCACGTGGCGCATCCGCAGCCGCGGGTGACCCCGTTTCTGGATATACGCTTCTGAAGCGCCCAGCCGGAACAAAAGGAAATCCGCCAGCCGCTCCTCCGCCTGCTCCCAATCATCCGGTGGATACATCGGCCCGATCACATCGTCATGCCGCACCCGCCGATAAAAAGCAGCGACCATCGCTCTCACACCCTGCGCGCCGCAGGCTTCGATCACATCCCGTTCACTCATTGCAGATATCAATGCGAACGGACCATCCCCCTGTGCAAGCATGGAAAATTCCATCGCGTCCAGCCAAGAAGGGCCTAAAGTTACACAATGCGCCTCCCGTCGTTGATCCTTTTTGCCTTCACCTCCTTTCTACTCGCCGAGGAACCGACCGCGCCAGAGCCCGTGGTGAAGCCCAATGTCGAGCGCATGGATGCCACCCGCTTTCGCATCGAAGACTTGGAGTTCGATAGCAAAACCCGGGAAATTCGTTTCCCGGCATTGGTCAACATGAACGAAGGCCTGCTCGAATTCCTCATCACCCACCAGAACGGCAAAATCCACGAGACCCTTTTCCGCACGCCCACCTCCCCCAGCAATCTCAACTTGGCCCTCACGCTCCTCCACTACAAGCCCTCCAAGGAGCTCTACCGCATCCCCAGTGAGCCCGGCCTGCTCACGGAGGAGTTTTACAAGGTCCCCGAGGACGTCCGCGCCGCCGCGCAACTTCGGATCGATGTGGAGTATGAAAAAGACGGGGAAATCACCCGCCTTCCCGCCAGCGATTGGATTCAGCACGACCCTACTGCAAAAGCCATGCCGCCCACCCACTGGGTCTACGGCGGTTCAGAGTTTTACGATGGAAAGTTCGTTCCGGAAACCACCGGAGACATCGCGGCCATCTTTATCACCAACAGCTCGCTCATCAATTACCCCGGCGATCAGAACACGAACGACACCGTGTGGAGCGTCTTTACCTCCCGCGTTCCTGAGCCAGACACAAAAGTCACCATCGTCATAGCTCCTCATACAGATACACCCTAGGAAACCCGCTTCCTCCCGCGTTTCCTTCCCGCCACCTCCGATTCAAACCATGAAAAAATACCTACCTTGGCTCGCAATCGCTCTGCTCGCTCCCGCGGTCCAGGCGGAAACCTCCTACGTTTCACTCCAGCAGGAAATCCGGCAGGCAATCGCCCGTGGCAACGCCTGGCTTGCAGATCAACAAAAGCCGGAGGGCCACTGGGACGATGAAGGCCTTCCCGCGATCACCGCGCTCGCCCTCACCGCCGCCACCCGAGATCCAAATCTGGATGTTTCTCAAGAATTCCCCGACCACATCGCCAGAGGTTACGACTGGCTCCTGAAGCAGCAGAAAGAGGACGGCGGCATCTACAACCGCGGCCTGGCCGTTTACAACACCGCCACCGCCGTCACCGCCCTCGCTTCCCCCGGGAAATCCGAGTTCGAGTCGGCGATTGTCAAAGCCCGCAGACACCTAATCGGCAGCCAGTGGGACATCGGCGAGAAAGGCAAGTCGGACAACCCCAACGACGGCGGCATCGGCTACGGCTCCAAGGACGACCACACCGACATGTCCAACACATACCTCGCCATCGAGGCGCTCGCCCTCTCCAAGCACGTCGTGGAGGATGGAAACTTCGGCGAGCAGCCCGATCTCGACTGGGACGCCGCGCTGACCTTCCTTTCCCGCAGCCAGAACCTCGCCACCACGAACGACCAAAAGTGGGCCTCGGATGATCCGAAACACAAAGGCGGCTTCATCTACACCCCCGGCAGCTCCAAGGCCGGAGAAGACATCACCGAAGACGGCAAGGTCGCCCTCCGCTCCTACGGATCCATTTCCTACGCCGGCCTCTTGTCCCTCATCCACGCCAAGGTCTCTGCGGACGACCCACGCGTCACCGCCGTCTTAGAGTGGCTGGGGAAAAACTACACGATGGAAGAGAACCCGCACATGGGCGCCGAAGGCCTCTACTATTACTATCAGGCCATGGCCAAGGCCATGAACGCCGCAGGCATAGACAAGCTGAAGCTGGAAAACGGAACGGAAGCGGACTGGCGCAAAGATCTCGCCGGAAAGCTCCTCTCCGCGCAGCGCGAGGACGGCTCGTGGGCCAACGACAACGGCCGCTGGATGGAATCCAACCCCGTCCTCGTGACCGCCTACACCGTCATGGGGCTGGAGGAAATTGACCGCTCGATCCGCTAGAAAGCCCCGCCGGAGGCCCTCGGACTGCTGCGGTCCTTCGCAGTCCTCACGCCACGTGGCTTTCCTAAAAGCACGCTCTCGCAACTACCAAGCCCGTCTGCCACATACCGCCCTCAAGAGCTGGGAAAAAGAATCCCAGCACTCCAAGGCCTGCGGCACCGGATTCTCCTACTTCAGCCCGTGCTCGGCCTTGAAAGCCTCCCGCTCCACCGTGTCCTCCGCCGTCGTCTGCGGCCAGTCTTGGTAGATTCGTTCCCGCGTTCTCATTTGCAGCTCCTCAGCGCGAAACGGCTCGCGCCTGTTGATCGGGCTCCCCAGCCTCGATCTCATCAAGTGCAGTAGCCACATCCATCGCATCCATCATTTGAACCCGCCGTTGAAAGGCAAGACCCGCAAGTAATACTCCACCCGTCCCGCGCAGCGTATCAGAAAGATTCTTGCTATCGATAGGCTCCGAAAGCTCGACAGGCTGGTTCCTCCGCATCCCGCGCGTTTGCATCCCGTCGTGAGTAGCCGTGGCTGCCGGGCCTTCTCGATGTAATTCTGGAGAGGATCCGTTCCCTCCCCCAGCTTGATCATGGAATAGCGCTGGCCGCCGCGCATCACCCCGGCGATCGCCAAGGCCAACATGGGAGCAACTAACAGAACGGTTTTCATTGTTTATCTATATCATCTTGGAATATGAGGAGTACCAATGCACGTGGACTGCTACACAAACCCTGTTGAAGCCTTCCGTGAGACAGCCTGCTGCCCACGGCGGAGGCCCGGCTGGTGAGCGCGCGGAACACATCCCAATGCCGCCCGGCTGGCACCTGCCTATAGCACCAAGGAAGAGGCGATTGTTGACGATCCGACGATCCAACCAAATGGTGAGACATGTCATGGGATTTTAAAAACGCGGCAGTTGTGGGGCCTGGAGCGATCGGCTTGTATTATGGCGGTCGACTTGCGGAAGCCGGGGCGGATGTGCGCTTCCTCGCGAGGTCCGATTACAAGGCAATTTCGCGAGATGGCCTGCGGGCGGAGAGCGTGGACGGAGATTTCCATTTGCCGGAGGTCTCTGTCTTCAGCAGCCCGGAGGAAATCGGGCCGGTGGATCTGGTGATCATCGCGTGGAAGGCCACGGCAAATGATTCGTTTACCAAAGTCCTTCCGCCACTGCTCCACGAGGGGACGCAGGTGCTGACGCTGCAGAACGGGCTGGGAAACTGCGAGCAGATCGCGGAAGTGGTCGGTGCGGACCGGGTGATCGGCGGCTTGTGCTTTGTGTGCATCAACCGGATCGCACCCGGGGTTGTGAGCCACACATCCGGCGGCAGACTGACTCTGGGAGAATTCAGCGCAGGACTGCAGGGCCGGGCGGAGGGGCTCGCGGAGCGTTTCAGCGAGGCCAAAATTCCTACCTCAGCAATGGATGATTTGGAAAAAGCACAGTGGGAGAAACTGATTTGGAACATCCCTTTCAACGGCTTGGCGGTCGCCGAGGGAGGATTGACGACGGAGGAGCTTCTGGCCGACCCAGCAATCGAGAATCAGATCCGCGAGCTGATGTTCGAGGTGGTGGCGGCGGCCCGGGGGCAGGGAATCTTTCTGGAGGAATCACTGGTCGAGAAAAATATCAAGCGCACCCGCGAGATGAAAGCCTACCGGGCGTCGACAATGATCGATTTCATTGAGGGCCGGGAGCTGGAACTCGAGGCGATCTGGGAGGAGCCGCTGCGCCGCGCCAAATTGGCGGGCGTCCCGACGCCCGCATTGGAGAAGCTGCTGGATACAATGAAGGAAAGACTCAAAGAACGGGACAGCGCCTGATCTCTATTCGGCCTCTTCCTGCTGCTGCCGCGCAGCTTCTTCTTCAGCCTCACGCGCCCGCTCCTGTTGTTGCTGTTGCTGTTGCTGTTGGCGGGCCTCTTCCTGGGCGCGGGCGGCTTCTTCCTGTGCTTGGCGCTGGGCTTCCTCCTGCTGTTGCGCGCGCGCGGCTTCTTCCTGTGCCTGACGCCGGGCTTCTTCCTGGGCGCGAGCGGCTTCCTCCTGTTGTTGCCGCATCTGCTCTTGCTGTGCGCGGGCGGCTTCTTCCTGTGCCTGACGCTGGGCTTCCTCCTGCTGTTGCGCGCGCGCTGCTTCTTCCTGAGCCTGACGCCGGGCTTCTTCCTGCTGTTGGCGCATTTCCTCTTGCTGTGCGCGGGCGGCTTCTTCCTGTGCCTGACGCCGGGCCTCCTCCTGTTGCTGACGCATTTGCTCCTGCTGGGCGCGGGCGGCTTCTTCCTGTTGCTTCGCCTGCATGGCCTGCATCTGTTCCTGCTGCTGGCGGGCGGCCTCTTTCTCAGCCTCACGCTGGGCCTCCTCCTGCTGCTGACGCATTTGCTCCTTTTGTTTCAGGGCCAGTTCCTGCTCCGCCTGTTCCTGACGAATGCTTTCCTGCTGCCGGGCAAGCTCGGCCTGGGCCTCAAGAGCCTGCTGCTCCGCCTGTGCCCTCAATTGCTCCTGCTGTTGCCGCGCCTTCTCGGCCTCAGCCCGGCGTTGTTCGAGAGCTTCTTGGCGCTCGCGACCATCTCCCCCTTGGCGGCGTGGAGCGGGAGGCTCCTCTTCCGCTTGAGTGGCTGCGGCACTTGGCTCTGCGGCGGGAGCAGGCGGCATCGGGTTTTCCTCGCGATCCCGACGTCCAGGGCGTCCCGGCCTTTGCGGCCGCTCGGGCCGGGCAGGCGGCTCCTCGGCAACCGGCGGTTCCTCGGGCATTCCCTTAGCAGGCACCACCACGGGAGGTGAAGTTTCAGGCCGCTCCGGAAGCTCCGGCACAACCGGGTCTCCGCCGGGGGAGCCCGGAGGAACTGCGGGGCGATCCGGACGCGACGGGTCCCGTTGAGGCTTCACTACGATGGGAGGGGGCTCGGGCATTGCGGGAGCTTTCTCAGGCACCTCCGGGGCATTTGGTTCTTTATCTTGCGCTTCAGCGGGCGCGACGGGAGGGATCTGCGGTGACTCCGGCAGCGGCGAAGTGCCTGGTGTGGTTGGCTGCTCGGGCTGCGGTGGCGGCTCGGGAAGAACCGGAACCTCTTCGGCAGCCGGGGGCGAATTCGTGCCCGGGGTGGTCGGTGGCATATCAACTTCCGGAACCGGGTTGCGACCATCGGGGCGCTCGGGGCGCTCGGGGCGCTCGGGCCTGTTGGGACGATCTCGACGGTCAGGTATCTGATCGACGGCGGGAGGCTGCGTGCTATCGGCGGGCGGCGCTGGGGTTTCGTTTGCGGGCGGCTCAGGGGCCTCGTTCGTTTCCTTCGCGGGTGGTGCGGACGGCTCGTTAACCGGTTGCGCGGGCGGAGTTTCCGGAACCGGCGGAGGCGTGGTCACCCGCTCGCTCTCGCGGCGAAGCTCTTCTTCCCGCTGGCTCTCGCGGGCTTCCTCAAGCCGCTGGTGCCGGAGCTTTCCAAGACGTTCGCGCCCTCCAACTTCGGCAACAACGCGCTCGGCCTCCTGGATCTCCTCGACGCGATGCTCGCGGAATTCTTCCTGGATCTCAGGTGCCAGGCGATGCTCGCGCTCCACGGTGACTTCCTCCAGCGTCTGGCTGATGTGGTCAGGGCTCAAGGCGCGGTTCCAGTCGGCATCCATCCGTGGAGCCGCGACCTGCAACTCGTGCCCGCGGAAATGGGGCTGAAGATGATTTCCGCCGCGGTCGAAGTCCGGCCGCTGGTTGACCGCTAGATGATGGATCGGAAACGGCCTGCCGATCGCGTCACAGACATCGTCATAGCGCGGACCGCCGACAAACACCCGTTCCTCGTAGATTTCATAGTGGGTGATATTGACCGTTGTGTTGATGATGGTGATGTTCTGAGTCGGTGGCAGGTAGTGGGATTGGATGTCATTTCCGAAGTGATCGTACTCCACGAAACTGAACCAGCTGTCGCCGATGCCGAAATCCTCCTCAACGGATGGATCCCAGGCGTGATCATCGTAGGCCATGGTCTCCGGAGGAAGTGGTGCCCAGCCAACATGCTCAGGACTCTCACGCCAAGTGACCCAAGCGGGAGCCCACTCGCTGCCAGGGATCCACACCCAGCCGACATCTCTCAGCAAGGCCCAGCGCCCGTAGTGGTAGGTTGCCCAGCCGAAGGGCTCGTTTGAAACCCAAGTCCATCCAAGATCGGTGAAAGCCCAGCGGCCACGGGTGTAAGGCCGCCATGAGTCGTCGCGGACAACGGTAGGTTGGTAAACGTAGCCATAATCGGGCGTTTCCATCCACGAGCCGTAGTCTGCCAGTGGCTCGTAGAAATTTTCATAATCGCCGGTGGGGCGGCCTTGATTGAAGCTCACCGGGGAACGCACGGTCTTCAAAGGCGCGCGGCCCGCAGATTGCCGCTCGGGGCCGGTGAGTTCTCGCTCAAGCCCAGTGAGCTGAACCTGGCGCTTGGCGATGACATCCTGGCGATCGAGGAGTTTCTGTTCCCGCGCTTCGAGCTCCCGCTGGCGCTGCTCAAGCGCGGCGGTGGCTGCTGTGTCCTTTTGCTGGCGTTCGTCCTGGAAAGTCAGCCGCTGCTGCTCAATCAGAGTGCGCTCACGCTCGATGGCTTCACGCTCGGCGGCGAGTCGCTGATCCTCAAGCTCCCCCTCAAGCTGGCGCTGGCGCTCCGTTGCCTCCAGAGCGGTCCGCTCCGCATTGCTGAGCCGCTCCTCCAAATCGCTTGAGGAACGGTCACACGAGACCAAAGTGAGAAGGGAGGTGGCCGCAATGGCGCGGAAAAAAGGAGTTTTCATCGGATGAACAAGAAGGTTGCACGGTTTGAGACCGAAGCGCAGGGCAGAAGATTCATTTTTTCTAAGGGGCCATCACAAAATCGATATATGAGGGCAGACCGGAGGCGCTGGCGACGACGTTGCGCGAAAATCGTTTTTCGAAAGCAGCCTCCATCGCCCGCTGCTCCATCGTGATTGCGCGCGGGAATTTCTCGAACACCTCCCGCAGCGGGTGGTGGAACTCGCGCAATGTGATGCCGCCGGTTTCGTGTTCTTGGATGCAGCGAATGAACAGCCCGTCCTGCTCCCGGATTCTGGAAAAGAGCTCGGCTTTATGGAGCGACGTGGTGCCCCTGAATAGGCGCGCCTTCCATATTTCCTCCTGCCCCTGGAAGTACTGGAAAAGCAGTTTCTCGGGAGCGGTTTCACCAAACATGTGCCGCATCTGATCAAGCATGCCCATGGTGAAGGCAGGCGGGATGGAAGGAAACAGCGTCTCCGCCTTTTCGGAGAGGCGGTAAAAGATCTCAGGACGACCGATTTCCGTGCGGGGGACCCTAGAGCGCTGAAGATAGCCCAGCTTGGTGAGGCTTTCGCAATGCTGCTTGATCGTCATGTAGCTTGAGTCGAGGCGGCGGGACAGCTCGCTCACAGCTAGCCCCCCGGAAGTTTTCAGCTCCGCCAGAGTGGCCAGCCACTGGGGCTTTAGAAGATCGTGGAAGGCTTGAGTGAACATGAGATATCGGGGGAGCCGTGAGTGCGTCAGCTTAGAGGGGGTTTCACAGCTTGTCCAGAGACGGAGCAACGGGCACCAGTTGATCGGCGGACGTTGTCGCAGCAAAGGGCCCAGGTATACGGTAGCCGTAGTAGTTCCGGCAAATGCTCGGGGCGGACGTTGTCGTAAGAATCGAGGGCGGTGAAGCGGATGAGAGAAACCGGAAAGCCTACGGCCGAGAAGCCGGGGTGACCGGTGGCGGGATAAGGACCGCCGTGGTTCATCGCTGGTGAAAACGGCGACACCCGTGGGCATCTTGTCGTTCAGTAGACGGCCGACCTTGTGGCGGAGGACGGGCTCCAGCTTTTCATAAGCGGCGTCATCGGAGCCGTCTGTGGCGGAATAGATGGATCCTATGAAGTTTCCTTCCAGCTGGCGGAGGCATTCGCGGGCTTGGGCCAGATCATCGGCAATCAGCAGCAAAGCGACGGTGCCAAAGGCTTCAGTTTGCAGGGCCTTCGGATTGGCGAGGAAATCGCGACCGGAGACACGGAGGAGAGTGGGCTGGAACGAAAAAGCGGGGCCTTCCGCTTCTCTGCCTCTACAGAGAATTTCCGCCACATTGGCAGTCAGAGTTCGGAGTGCCTTCGCGATGTTGGCAGCACCCGGTTTGCCAAGCAGGATGCCGGGTTCAGTGTTTTGGAACATTTCCGTGAGCCTGTTGAGAAAGGATTCAGACTTCTCGTTTTTCAGAGGGATCGTCAGCCCCGGCTTGGTGCAGAACTGTCCGGTGCCGAGGGAGCAGGAACGGTGAAGCTGGCTTGCGATTTCTTCAGCATTTTCCCGGAGCGCGCCGGGAAGCAGGATCACCGGATTGATCGAGGACATTTTCCAGATAGATCGGTTTCCCCGCCTCGTCCGCGACCTTTTTGAGCGCCAGACCTCCGCCAGGATTGCCCGCCGCTATTGCTGCCGCGAAATCGCAGCCGGAGATGCCGTTATACGCGAAGGGGAAGTTGTTTGGACCGAAGATCACCACCGGACCGCCGAGAGGGCCATGCACTGAGTGGATATTGTTCTTCTTACCCCAGACGGGCCTGCGCCAGGAGCCATCGCGCGCGGCCGCAGCAGCCAGGCGAAGCTGGTTTGTCGTCCGCGGCAGCTCAACCTCCGCCAGACGCGGAGCTTTCGGCAGCGCCGTTTCAAGGTGCGCGGCCTCCACCAGACGCTCCGCATCCTTTTCGATCCCCTCGGCATATGCTCCAAGAATGAAGCCAAGAACGCGGGCGGTATCTTGGCGAGCTCACTTGCAGCAGAGTGGCCATGCGCAATCAGCTCTTCAATCTCCGCCCAAGGTGCAACAGGAAATCTATCTTCTACTCGTGAGCCGAGAGCGGGATTGAAGGCCCGGAATGTCTCAGTCCCGAACGAGGGGCTCCACCTTCCATTTTTCAGTATCGGATGCACGTCTCAGGTCTAACTCCGCGAACTCCGAAAGTAACACCGAATCCAATCTGCAAAAGCCTTGCGGAGCGGAGCGGAAGGTTGCTTTCAAATGAAAGAGCTTCTTCGCTGACGGACGCGGATTACCTCTTTTGCCACCAAAACTATAGAACTTGATCATCCTCGTCTCCGATGCTGTAGTCACTTGCTCCCCTCTCGATGTTCGTGACTCCCTCAGACCGCAGCGCGATTTGCTCGGGAGAGCATGTGAGAATGAACGTTGAGCCCTCTCCTCCGGAGTTCAATGGCTGGCCTGCGTCTCCGCACCCCATGCTGCACCTGGAGCGTCACCGCTCCCAGCGTAGGGCTTGTAGCTAGAGTCACTGGCTAGGTTTTCTCTATAAGACTCTTCCATTCTCTAATCTACGCTGGTTTATCCCGGCGCTTTCACTCTTTTACTGACGAGAGCGGTGTTTGGTCTGGCGGTTACTATTGCCCGATCACGCAATAGGTCTTTGTGAGGGAATGTTACAATGAGCCACCTGATTCCAACGCGCAGTGACTACCGCTCCGCCGACTTCATGAACGAAGACCTAGCCTGCACAAGCAGCGAATGCGGCGTAACACCCGTGGACGAAACTCCAACCCCCATCACCGACTACCGAGAAATCTAACCCTGCCGCAGAGTTCGATCCAGCCACAGCCATACTCCAGAGATAGCAGCGGTGAGTAGGGTGAACAACGCCACTAATAACGCCAAGGACGGTGGAGGGGTCGGGTAATCCCCTACCAAAGCACGCTCAAAATAGCCAGCTACACAGGAAACTGTCAGCAACAACAGTAGCGGTAAAAGTGTCCACGTTCTTAACGGACGCCTCCGCCAAAAATCGCTTTTCAGTTGGCCGGACTGAGGGCCGATCGCACCGCTACGCCTCAGCGAAAGCCAAGCTCCCGTCAACACCAGCGCGGGCAGCGCGATCCCGAACGCACACCAGAGGATTTTCGTAGTCAGCCCTCCCCAGTAACCGAAATGAAGCGAGTCCGCCGCATCGACCCACCATCTGACAACTTTTGCGTCCTCGCTCCGGCGTATCGCTATGATCGCGCCATCATATGGATCCAGAAAAACCCCCGCCGCCCGGTCTCTCGTGAAAATTGCACCTGTGTTTCCTATTACCCCGAGGCTTTCTTCCTGGCGTTGCGGGAGCTCGACCGCAGCCGCCTCAAGTCCTGGATAGGCCTCGCGGGCAATCGCAACCAGCGAATCCAAAGGTAACATTTTCGGATCACTGCCGTGTGATTCCATCTTGGCTGCCTCTATTCCCGGAGCTTCCGGGTAAGCAATCTCCTCAGGAATCAGATCGCGCTCCACAAGATACCAAATACCAGTGACTCCGATCAACAGCCCGAAGAGCATCGACCACACTCCGAGAAATCGGTGCAGGCTGGAGATGAAAACACGCCGCCCTTTTCCCAGCCGCAGCGCGAATAAATGCTTCCACCACCCCTTGAGAAACATCAGCCCGCTGGTGACCGAAAATACCAGCGGAAAGGCGACGAAACACACCAGATAAAAACCCGCAGTCGAGTGAAAGTTGTAGTGGAGCTGCCGGATATAATCAGCTGTCGTTAGCCTGGTTCCGCTTTTCGTAACTTCACCGACGTACGGATCCACCCGTGCGAAAACATAACCGCCTCCGGGATCGGTGAGAAAGGCGCTCCAAGCCATGCTCTCAAGTACCGTGCTCTCCCCTCGGGAAATGCTATCCACCGAGTAGCCGGAATGGGCCTGTTGGAGGGCATCCAGCGTATCCTGCCAGCGGATCTCACCCTTTGGGGAAATCCGCACGGTGGGATCCATCAGCCACTCCACCTCGTGGGAGACCGTCGCTATGGCTCCCGAAAGACAGATGATCGCCAGCAACAAACCGAAGTTCATTCCTAGCCATCCGTGCAGCCGGAAAAGTCCCTTCGGCGTAATCCGCCAACCGCCTCCAGAGCTTTTTCTAACAGCCATGCTCAGAACTCGAATTTCAAGGATGCCATGATGTTGAAGGGCGCACCCGGATAGTAGTTCGTGTTGTTCACGGTTTCCACGTAGCTTTTGTCGAGGATGTTCTGGAAGTTTAGCTGAGCGGAAAGCGCCCTGTCATTTT
>JBGTDO010000006.1:0-18038 GCA_041748235.1 Akkermansiaceae bacterium
CCCCCCCCCCCCCCCCCCACTGCCCCTACTCCCACTCTATACTAGCCGGCGGCTTGGTGGAAACGTCATACAGCACCCGGTTGATCCCCTTTACCTCATTGAGGATCTGGTGACTCGTCTCCCGCAGGATGATGTAAGGCAGCTCCACCCAATCAGCGGTCATAGCGTCTTCCGAAACCACCGCCCTCAGCGAGATCGCCCACTCATAGCTGCGCTCATCACCTTTCACCCCGACGGTCTTCACCGGCACTAGACACGCGTATGCCTGCCACACCTTGTCATACCAGTCGTGCTCCTTGAGCTTGCCGATGAAAATCGCATCGCACTCACGAATGATATTCAGCCGCTCCTGCGTGACCTCTCCCGGGCAGCGGACCGCCAACCCAGGACCAGGGAACGGGTGCCTGCTAAGAATATCCGGCGCGATGCCGAGCGAGTGCCCCAGCTCCCTCACCTCGTCTTTGAACAACTCCGCCAGCGGCTCCAGCACCTTGCCCTGCGCCTGCAGCTCAAGAATGCGGTCCACGCGGTTGTGGTGGGTCTTGATCTTTGAAGCCTTTGATTTCGCATTGGACGCGCTCTCAATCACATCCGGATACAGCGTCCCTTGGGCCAGAATCTCGGCATCGCCCACGGAATCCCAGAACACGTCGATGAACAGGTTTCCGATGATCACCCGCTTCTTCTCAGGATCGTTCTCACCAGCCAGTGCTGTTAGGAAACGCTCACTGCAGTCCACCGTCTCAATTGGGACGCCCATCCGGTGGAAATTGTTACGAACCTCCTCGCCCTCGTCTTTCCGCATCAGTCCGTGATCCACAAAAATAGCCCGCACGTTCGCGCCAGCCTCTTTGAGAAGGACGGCAAGCACCGTACTATCCACACCACCGGAGACTCCGCAGACCACCTGCTTTTTACCCACCTTTTCGCGAATCCCCTCGATCATCTCCCGCTTGAAGTCATCGATCTTGAAAGGCATCAGCTCATTCGCAGTCAGCAGGAAGTTGTGGAGAATGCGCAGTCCCTCATGGCTATGGGTCACCTCCGGATGAAACTGGATCCCATAAAAAAGCTCGCCCCATTTTAGCGAAACCGGAGTGCGGTGCTGGTTCGTCGCCAGGATCGTCGCGCAATCCGGGATGATTTTCACGGTATCCGAGTGGCTCATCCAAACCTGTGATTTTTCAGAGATGCCCTCATACAAGCCCTCGCGGCTCTCCGGATAGAGATTGGCCGGCCCGTATTCTCGGCGGTCACTCGGCTCAATTGTTCCGCCGAACTTCAGGTTCAACAGCTGCATACCGTAGCACACGCCCAGCACCGGAACCTCAAAAGCCTTGAGCGCCTCGAAATCCAGATCCGGTGCATCCGGCTCGCTCGTGCTCCGTGGCCCGCCCGAAAGAATGATCGCCCCCGGCTGCCCGATGTCCGGAAAATCCTCCAACGCGTAAAGCATCGCGAAATAACCCAACTCCCGCACCCGCCTCACAATGAGCTGCGTGTACTGCGAACCGAAATCTATGACTGCCACATGGCCTTTGTCGTGCATCTTTAAAGTTTGTTAGAAATTGTTAGATCAGCCCAGCGGCTGATAGTTCGTTGGCTCCTCGGTCATCACGATATCGTGAACGTGGCTTTCTCGGAGCCCTCCCGGAGTGATCCGCGTGAAGACAGCCTTCTCCCGCAGCTCTTCCAAGGATGAGGCTCCCACATATCCCATGCCGGATTTCAGGCCGCCCATGAGCTGGAAAATCACGTCTGAAAGCGGCCCTTTGTAAGGCACACGGCCCTCGACACCCTCGGCGACGAGCTTTCCGGAACTGTTCTGCCCGTAGCGGTCTCCCGCACCCTTGCGCATCGCACCGAGCGAGCCCATGCCTCGGTAGGTTTTGAAACGCCTGCCTTGATAATATACGCTCTGCCCCGGGCTCTCCCGCGTCCCGGCGAGGATCGAGCCGAGCATCACCAGATCCGCTCCGGCAGCGATCGCTTTTACCACGTCCCCCGAATAGCGGATGCCACCGTCGGCAATGACTTTCACTCCGCGTTCGCGGCAGTAGCCCGCCACGTTTTGGATTGCTGTAAATTGCGGCATTCCCACCCCGGCTATCACACGGGTCGTGCAGATCGATCCAGGTCCCACGCCGACCTTTAAAGCATTCGCTCCAGCGGAAACCAGATCCCGCGCGCCCTGCTCCGTCACCACGTTTCCTGCCACCACAGGACGGTCGCTTAAGCCGCGAAGCATCTCGATCACATCCATCACGTGGCGCGTGTGACCGGTCGCCGCATCTATGAAAAGCGCATCGGCACCAGCCTCGATCAAGGCCTCCGCCCGTTCCCGCACATCAGGACCGACACCGACCGCCGCCCCACAGCGGAGTTGACCATTCGCATCCTTGGCAGCAGCGGTGAAACGGATCCGTTTCTCAATGTCCGACCCGGTGATCAGGCCAACAAGGTGCCCCTCCTCATCGATCAGCGGAAGCTTCTCAATCCGGTTCTGATAGAGAATTCGCCGCGCCTCTTCCAAGCTGGTGTTTGGCGGTGCGGTCACCACTTTTTCGCGCGGAGTCATCACCTCGGAAACCAGCGCGTTCGGCCGGTCAAGATAGCGCACGTCGCGGCCCGTCACCATGCCTTCAAGCCGCCCCTGATCATCCACCACTGGAAAACCCGAGAAACTGTTCTCTTCCATGATCGCAAGGACGCGCTCAATCGTGTCTGATCTCCGAACCGTGTGAGGCTTCAGAATCACCGCGCTTTCGGAGCGCTTCACCTTCGAGACCATCGCCGCCTGCTCATCGATTGGGCAGGCGCGATGAATCACACCCATGCCGCCTTCCCGAGCCAGCGCGATCGCAAGATCATGCTCGGAGACGGTGTCCATCGCCGCAGAAACCACCGGCAGCCGCAGCGGAATACCATCCGCCAGCGCCGTGCTCAAATCGGCTTCTCCAGGTAAAACCGAGCTTAGCGCCGGAACCAAAAGCACATCGTCAAAAGACAATCCCAATGAAATCTCTGCCATGCGAAAGTCAATAGAGCCGCCCGTAGATCCGCAAGCTCGTATTCCCGCTTCTTTATCCCGAAACATCCCTGTCCACCGCGAAGCGTCGATGGGAGCGCGACCACGAGGGCCGATAGCAGATTTTTAGCTGACGCGCGCCGTCGAGCAGCAGGATTTCTTCGGGTGCAGCGATATTGCCCAGCCTCCCACCAACCGCCCCCATTCCTGGTATTGCAGACGAAGGGGTTGTTCTTCAGCCATCACCTCGTAAGCTCTTGGAGTGAGTTTTTCGCCTGTCCAGATCGGCATAATCGTCGCGCACTCCCAGAGCGCGGACCGCTCTGCGCTTGCGGATGTCGCCCGTCAGTTGATCGAAGACGCGTCGATGGAACTGCGGAGAGCCAGTAACCGCGACTGGAAGTTCCACTTCAAGGAGCCTCTGCGCCTAGGATCGGATGAGCGGCGCCATGCCGGCGACTTTCTTGGTCAGGCGAGCCTGCGTCTGGTTGAGGGTGGTTTCGATCTGGTCGTTGTACTGACCGACGTCGCACTCATCTCTCGGCGGGAACGGACGGTTTTTGGACTCGCTTCGCCCCTTGCGAGGACCATTCTGATCTCGACGCACCGATTGCGTGAAGCGCCGAGAGGAACCCAGCTTACCCTCGACGCGCCCTCCGTTCGCTATAACACGGCCGCTCTGCTCCTGCATCTTGTAGGGCAGACGCTGGGTGCGAAGATGCGGACCACCGAAGGCGGGGCGATGGAGCCGTTCGAGATCAGGGCCGGCCGGAACGTGGTGCCCGAGTTCCAGCAGGAGGCAGAGATCCAGCGCCTGACAGCCGCCTTCATGGAGCAGGAACACCAAGTCGATGGGCCAATCGACGACCTGTGGCTCCATGTGCGATCGGCGGCTCGCCATCCACGACTGGTCATGCAGGCGTTTCTCAGGAACCATGCCCCCTTCCTTTCGCTGAAAATGCCGGGGCTTGCAACGGCTGCGGTGGCTCCGGTTTTCATCCTCGTTTTCAGTGCGGAGTTCTGGGACGCCGGACTTGGGATGACACATCTGACAGCCTGGGTCTATGCAGGCATCAGCATCCTGGCCGCCGCCATCTACCTCTGCTTTGCGCAGCGGCTGTTTTTACCGCGTAAGGAGAGCCGCATCGTTCCGGAGCATCTTGCTGTCGCCAACGTGGTGATCTTTCTCAGTATGTTGCTGGCGGTCATCGGACTATTCGTGATGGTGGCGCTTCTCGCGCTGGCCGTCGAGCTGTGGGTATTCCCCCCGGACCTGATTTCGACGTGGCCGACGCTTGGAAACCAACAGGTGGGCTTTGCCGACCTGCTGAGGATCGCCGTCTTCATCAGCACGGTCGGGGTAACGACGGGTGCGCTCGCCGGGGGCCTACAGCGTCGACAGATCCTGCGCGACATGGCGCTATACCAGGCCGAGGTCTGAGACCAGCTGGCTGCCTTACGGAAAGCCAGTGCGCAGTGTGCTGTCGCAGTCCAAGTACACTGGATCTTACTCCGCCCGCCTTCTCATTTCCAAAGCAGCGCCACCCGCTCCACCCGCACGTTTCTGCGCGTCGGCTTCACAACCTCCTTCTCCAGCTGCAGCGCGGATGTATCGAAACTCTCAGCCAGCCTTGTCACCTCCTCCTCCCGCCCCTCCGCTAGCCCGGATTCCAGCTTCTTTTCACCACCAAGCATTTCCAAACCTCCGCCCAGTGAAGACGGAACATCCGTGGACTGCTGTCAGCCTGCTGCCGCCGTCCGTGCAACAGCCTGCGGTCCACGGCGGAGGACCGGGCCCTCATCGAAAATTTTTCTCTGCAGGGACACAGAGGCGCGCTGAGACATTCCTCCGATTTTCGCTACGTCGCTTACTAGGAAGCCCCGGCCGTGAAAAAATCCCGAGGTAGAAGTCGGACCCTAACAGATTGTAATCGCTGATTGCTTCGTGGAATCACTCCGCTTAAATTATGAAAAGTGAACGACCCGCATCCATCCCGTCACCGGCCCCGCCGTAGTGCGAGCGCCGATGCCTCGTTCCAAGCGGAGCTAAAACGCAACGCCAGCATGACCATTGAGCAGCGGGTCATAGCGGCACTCTCCATGCGTAAGCGGCTCGGAAGCTTCCGCACGGTCGCCAGAAAAACCGTCCCATGAGCGGGACCAGCGACAAGAGTCTGCAGGAAGCAGAGCGGATCGCGTGTTTGCTAGCAGAACATAACCTGCCGACGGTTGTGATAGGAGCGGTTGCTCTGGCGGCACACCACTACATCCGGTTCACAGAAGACATCGATCTTGGAGTCAACGCGGATCTCAAGCAGATGAAAAAGATCAGGGATTCGCTGATCTCCTGCGGGTATGAAGCAACTCTCAATGAACCGGATGGTGACGATCCTCTCGGTGGTGTGATCGATGTTGTCGGCGCATTCGGATTGATCCAGATCATCAGCTTCGAGAACAGATTCCCGGCAGTGATTTCGGACGCCCTTGCAGGGGAGGATATCAGGATCACAGAAGGCAGTTTGTTGCGAATCGTTCCGATTGCGCAGCTCGTCGCACTGAAGCTTTACGCAGGAGGATGGAAGTCCAAGGCAGACGTTTTTGAGCTTCTTCGACGCAATCCGGGAGTGGATCTGGAGATGATCCGTACGACCTGCCGCCGTTACCGCCTTCGTGGTCTTGATGAAATTCTGAAAGAGCTTCGTGATTGAGAAAACTTTGTCCAGCGGCCGCAGAACTCTCACTTCCACAACAGCGCCACCCGCTCGACCCGAATCCCGGTCCGAGTGGGTTTGAGGACTTCCTTCTCCAGTCTCAGCGCCGCAGGATCAAAGCTTTCCGCCAGATTCTTCAAATCCTCCTCCAGCCCCGCCTTGAGCTCCTCCATCTCTTTCACCAGCGCATCCACCTTCGCCTCAGCAGTAGCGACATTCTGGTGCCTCTTATAGGCTGTCGTCGCCTTGCCGATTGTCGCACTTCCGCGGCTCAAGCTGCCGAGCCCCGATTTCCGCCCCAGCAGCGCTCCAAGAATTCCACCCAGCACCGACACACCCGCCTGCACCTTGGAGGCGTTCGCGCTAGCCTTATGGTTTTCCAGTTGCCCTTGGGCCGTCCGCAGCCGCGCCTCGATCATCGCCAGCTTCTTCGCCGCAGCCGCGCGCACTTTGTCCAACGCGGCATCCCTTGCCTCCCGCGCCTCATGCGCCAGCCTCACCCGGAACTGCGCCTCGCTCTCATCGATTTCCGACCAGCATTCGAGCGCCGGGCAGAACCAGATCTCCTCCCGCTCCTCCCGATAAAGATCATTCGCGAAATCCTTTTCGACCGCCTTGTAGTTCCGCGCGTTCATTGCATACCCAGGGAGAGCGGCAAATCCCGCCCCCTCCTCCGGATCTTTGGCAAAAGCAGCCGCTCCCAATTCCTCCGTCACCTCCCAATCAATCCCATCTGCCGAGATCGGATTCGCCCGAGCCACCTTCCGACTCCCTTCCACCTTAGCCTTGGCCAAGGAAAAATGCACCGTCGCCTCCCTCAGCAGATACGGTCTGTAAACGTCGCCCTCCCGAACCGCAAAGACCTCCGTCGCCCCCACCACCGGCCTGCCCGAAGAAATATCGTTCCGAGTCGGCCTTGCCATCGGATTACTTGCGCCTTCCCCGGCCGCCTTTGTCCTTTCAAATCCACCGCGCCTTCCATCCATCAGCCCCTTGATCTGCCCTCGCGCCAGCGGACCTGTTAGATAACTCATCACCCACCTTACATGAAATAGCACCGGCCCGTCTTCGTGCACGTTGTTCATCAGGAACACCCGGTTATCCAAGCCCGATAAGAGCTTCTCCATCTCGCTGCGGTTGAACTTCGCATTCTGCGCGCTCGCCGCCCCTTCCAATCCATCCAGCACCCGCATCTTGTCGCGCTCCGTCTGTAGCCTGCCGAGAAACCAGGTTCCGATGTTAGAAAGCGCCTTGTAATCCAGATCCACCGGATTCTGCGTCGCCAGCAGGCAGCCCAGACCAAAGGCCCGCCCCTGCTTCAGCATGGCCATCATCGGACGCTTCGAAGGCGGGTTCGCCGTCGGCGGGAGGAAGCCAAAAATCTCGTCCATATACAGGATCGCCCTGAGCGACGTCGTCCCGCGCTGCGTCCGCATCCAACCGAGCATCTGGTTCAGCAAGAGACTTACGAAAAACATCCGCTCGGCATCGCCGAGATGAGCGATCGAGAAAATGGAAATGCGGGGCTTTCCATCACCGCGATGCAGCATTTTCGCGATGTCCAGAGGAACGCCCTCCAGCCAGCTTGAGAATCCCGGCGAAGCCAGCAGGGCGTTGAACTTCAGCGCCAGCGCCATCCTTGCCTTCTCCGGATAAAACGTTTCCAAATCCAACACGCCCACCTTTCCGAAGCCCGGTTTCTGAATCTGCCCGATCAGCTTCTCCAGATCCAAGCCGCGCCCCTCCTTCCACTCGGATTGGAAAATAGCACCTAACAATACGGCCTCCTGCCCCTGCGCCCCTTCTGTCTTCACCCCTACCAGAGACAGCAAGCTCTCCACCGTGCTGCCAATAAGCTCTGCGAAAAGTTCCGCGTCTTCCAGCACCTCCGCCGCCGGTGCCTGCAGCGAACTCAGAATCGATACGGGAATTCCAGCACTGCTGCCTGGCGTGAAAATATTGATGTCCACCTTGTCGCGAAACTGCGAAATCCGCTCCGGTGGCTGCCCCCAAGCCTCCAGCCCCTTCTTCCACATCGCTGCCGTATTCTCCGCATGCTCGCCGATGGTAATACCCTTTTTGGCAGCATCATCCGGATTGACCCAGGGCTCAAAACTTTCCGCATCCAACTTCGGAAATGTCAGGAGAAGATTGGAGATATCTCCCTTCGGATCAATCACGATCGCCGGAATGTTGTCCATCGCTGCCTCCTCCAGCAATGCGATGCAGAGCCCGGTTTTACCCGAGCCCGTCATTCCCAGCACCACCCCGTGGGTCACCAGATCCTTGGAATCATACAACACCAGCTCATCGCCAACCTGCTGCGCCGCGTGGTCAAATTCCTTCCCCAGATAAAACTGCCCCAGCTGCTCGTAATCTCCCACAGATACACTCATCGTGCGGCAATTTTGGCTCCCAACCGGTAATGCGCCAAGCAAGATCCGGCAGCCCCCAAGAGACTGGATCTCAGCCTGTATCGGCGAGCCTAGAAGAAATACCCTATCGCTTTAAATATCGCGGCAATAACGCCGATCAAACTCAATATCACCGCGATAATACTGATGATTCCACCTCTGGTTTTCGGCGAAACGGCAAGCCCCAACCCGATCATGCCGAATATGAAGGCTACCGCTGCGCATATCAGGCCCAAGGTGGCTCCGAAGTAGAAACTCGCGATTGCAGCGATGATTGCGATGATGGAGGGGATGCTGAATGTCGCTCTGTTAGTGCTCATACGGACGGATACGCTCTAACGGAGGCTTTTCAACTATTGTTCTAATCTTTTCCCTCCTCCACCGCCGACAGCAAAATCTTCAGCGCACCCCCGGAAATCCAGACCTCCCACGCCAGACAAGTCAGCGAACCCGCCATCAGACCGAGCGCCAGCCAGAAGGAAACCACAGCCAGCGTCATCCACTCGCCGATCACCCCGAGCATTGAGATCACACATAGCAGCAGACTGACCGCTCCAAGCATTTGCATCAGCCGGATCAAGGCCAACCGCCGCCGCAGGTTGTCGATCTGCGCTCGCAGGGCGCAATCCTTTTGCGTCAGCCAGTCAGCGTGCAACTTTCGGATCAATGCCGCGAGATGCAGAAACCGGTTTGTGTATGATAAGAACAACAGGCTGATCGCCGGAAAGAGCAGAGCGGGCGTGGAAACCTCCAGAGTCATCTGCGCCCACCGTATCGGCTCCGGCCGCGCCAGGCAACCCGCCATCTCCTCTTGCAAAATTCGCTCTTCTCGCGAACCTCTCTATACATGCGCAACGTCACACCGCTCGTCCTAACTATTTTCCTGGCCATAATGGCAATTTTCTTGTCCGTGCGTGGCAAAACCCCTGCTTCTGAAAGCGGTCCTGCGCCAACTTCAAAAACAGCCGCGGAGGTAACCCAGGCCGCCAAACCCGAGGCTTCCGAACCCATCCAGAGCACCCTGTGGGCCAGCATCGAGTCAGACATCCCACCGGATCCGGAGGCAATCTTTGGAACTCTGGACAACGGTTTCCGCTACATGATCCTCCCCAACGAGGAGCCTCCGAACCGCCTCTCCGTCCGCCTGCACATCGCAGCCGGTTCCCTAATGGAAGCGGACGATCAGCAGGGCCTCGCACACTTCCTCGAGCATATGGTCTTCAACGGCACCGAGCGATTCAAGGACGCCAACGCCCTCATCCGTGAAATGCAGGGCCGCGGAATTGCCTTCGGCGCCCACGTCAACGCCTACACCTCCTTCGATGAAACCGTCTACATGCTCGATCTCCCCGACGTGAAGCCCGACACCCTCGGCCTCACCTTCGGCATCATGCGCGATTTCGCCGATGGAGCCCTTCTCAGCGAAGAGGAAATCGAATCCGAGCGCGGGGTCATCCTCGCCGAGAAAGCCTCGCGGGACTCGGTGGAATACCGCATGATGCAACAGCAGTTCGACGCGCTCCTGCCTGGCTCGCTCATCGCGCAGCGCTTCCCGATCGGTGAGGAAGAAGTGATCGCCTCCGCCCCTCGCGAACGTTTCGTGGATTTCTACGAGCGTTACTACGTCCCTAGTAAAATGACTTTTATTGTCGTCGGAAACGTGGACACCGCCGCCATGGTGGAGCGGATCAAAGAAACCTTCGGCACGATGAAGAATCCGGAAAATCCCGGCGAGGCACCCGAGCTTGGCTCCGTCACCATCCCCGAAGGAATCGAGGCCCACACCTTCACCGATCCAGAGCTCAGCACCACGGAGGTTTCTCTAACCCTCGTCCGCCCTTATGAGTCCCAGCCGGATACCGTCGCCTTCCGCACCTCCCAGCTTCCTGTTGAGCTCGCGAATTTCATCATGGGCCGTCGCTTCGAACGCCTCTCCCGGCAGGAAAACGCAGTCATCACCGCTGGCACCGCCTCCAAGTTTGTCCTCTTCAACGATCTCGAGCTCGGCTCCATCTCCGTCACCGCCGGAGACGACCGCTGGCAGGAAAGCGTGCCGGTTCTTGAGCAGGAGTTTCGCCGCGCATTGGAGCACGGCTTCACCGAATCCGAACTTACCGCGGCGAAAGCCAACGTCCTCAATGCCTATCAGGAAGCGGTGAAGCGGAAGGAAACACGTCGTTCTGAAACTATCGCAACCGACGTCGCCCGCTCCATCAACGATGGAACCGTTTACTCAACCCCCGAGATGGACCTCAAAATCGTTTCCGAGGCTTTGGAAGCGCTCGATGTGTCCGCCGTGCACCAGGAGTTTGTGAAATTCTGGGATGCCCCCGGCCACCATCTCGTTCTCTCAACCAAGGACGCTCCAGCGGATGCCGCTGAAACGCTAACCACTCTCTATAAAAAATCCACCGGGGAAGCCGTGGAGCCCCCCGCCGCCCGCAGTGCTATGCAGTTCGGTTACACCGAGTTCGGAGAGGCCGGAAAAGTCGCCAACACCATCGAAGTCGAGGACCTCGGCATCACCCAGATCACCCTGGACAACAACGTCCGCATCAACCTCAAGCCAACCCCTTTCGAGAGCAACCGCATCCGCATGCTCGCCCGCATCGGCAGTGGCCAGCTTTCCCAGCCAGACGACATGCCTCTGCTCGACACACTCGCCAGCTCCCTCTTCAACGCGGGCGGCCTCGGGAAGCACTCCAATGATGATCTCTCTGAAATTCTTGCTGGCCGCAACGTCTCCGCCACTCTCAGCATCACGCCGGATGCCTTCGTCCTCTCCGGCGCCACCACACCTGAAGATCAGCTGCTCCAGCTCCAGCTCATGGTCGCCTCGATCACCGATCCCGGTTACCGCCCGGAGGCGCTCTGGCAGTTTCAAAAATCGATTCCGGTCCTTTATCAAAATCTGAAGCACACCACCGCAGGACCTCTCCGCGAAATGGAGGCGTGGCTCCACACCGATGACACCCGCTACACCACTCCCTCTCAGACCAAGCTCTCCAGCTACACCATCCCAGACGTGCAAAAATGGCTGACGCCCGAACTCGCCAAAGGTTACCTCGAACTGACCGTTGTCGGCGATTTCGACAAAGAGAAACTCCTTACCGACATCCTCGCCACCTTCGGCACACTGCCGGAGCGGAAACTCAATCCCGAGGAGGAAACCCTCCGCTCCCGCTCAATCGATTTTCCGCAGCCGCCTTCGGAGAAAACCTTCACCTACGAATCAAAAATCCCTCAAGCAATCGCCACCGCCATCTGGAAAACCAACGGCATCCGCGGCAACATCCCGGAATTCCGCCGCCTGAACATCCTCTCGGAGATCTTCGGCGATCGCATCCGTGAGGAAATCCGGGAAAAACTCGGTGCCGCCTACTCCCCCAACGCGGGTGCTTCCGGAGAGGACGCCTTGGAAAATTTCGGCTACCTTCTCGGTCAGACCGCCGGCAAACCTGAGAACATCCCGCTTCTCCTCAGCACCATGGAAAACATCGCCGCCGAGTTGGCTGAAAAAGGTGCCACACAGGAAGAGCTCGACCGCGCCCTCGCGCCAACCCTCTCACAACTGGAGCGGACCCTGCGGGACAACTCCTACTGGCTCTCCACCGTCCTCTCCCAATCCCAAGCAGAGCCACACCGCCTCGATCTAGCTCGCTCACGCGATGAAGACTACCGCTCGATCACACTTGAGGAGATCAACGCATTGGCGAAAAAGTATTTCCCGGCGGACAACCTTCACAAGATCGGCATTCTCCCTAAGGAGTAGCAGCCAAGGAGGGGCTGCGTCCCGCTGCCCAGCAGCCCCAGCGACTTCCGCATTCTTATCTGGCAGCAGGATGCAGCCACTCCCCTGAGCAATCTTCCTTGAAGTCCCCGCCGTTCCTACCAAAACTCCCGCGTGCTACGCCTACCCTTCCGCACCCGAGTCTGGCGAGGCGCCGCCGGCGAATTCACCGGCTCCGGCTCTGGTTCCTCCATGGACTTCCAGGATCACCGCGCCTACTCCCCCGGCGATGACCCTCGCCATATCAACTGGAACGCATACGCCCGAACCGGCCAGTATTCGATGAAGCTCTTCCGCGAGGAAATCCGACCTGTGGTCGATCTCATCCTTGATGCCTCTCCCTCCATGTTTTTCACTGCGGAGAAAAAAAAGCGCTCACACGAACTCCTTAGCTTCCTAGCAGATTCATCCCTCGCCGCAGGCGCCAGCGTCCACATCCACGCCGTCCACGGCGACGCGAGACTAGCCATCGACCCCGCCTCGCTGCGCGCAAACCGATGGCAGGCGGACATCGCCAAACTGGCACCAGCCGATCTCTCCGCAGCTCCAGAGATCCACCGCCTCCCGCTCCGCTCCAGCGCCTTGCGCGTCTTCATCTCCGACCTTCTCTTCCCCTCCGATCCCACATTTTTCTTCCGCACCCTCAGCCAAAAGCAGGGCACACCCATCCTCTTCTGCCCTTTTCTGGAAAGCGAAGCCAACCCCAGCTGGTCCGGGAATTACGACTTTATCGATGCCGAACTGCAAACCAAGCACCCTCATCGCATCGAACCCGCCACCCTCCGCCGCTACCGCGAATCCTATGACAACCATTTCAATCTTTGGAAGGAATCCGCCCTCCGCCACCAGGCACCCCTCGCCCGCATCCCCTGTGAAACCGACCTCCTCACCACCCTCTACCAGCACGCTCTCCCGGTGAAGGCGCTGGAAGCCGCTAAGTAGTTATGAAAACTCCGCAACCTCCACGACGAATGCGACAACTCTCCCGCATCCTAGCCACTATTCACCGCAACTCGTCGAGCTAGCCTCTTCCTTTTAGAATTTCGTGCTTAAACTTTAGAATTTTCAACCTCAATGTTCGCCAACCCGCTCGGCCTCCTGACGCTCCTCGCGATTCCCGCGATCCTGGTCATTCATTTCCTGCAGCGGAAATCCATCACGATCCCTATTTCCACCTTGTTTCTCCTCGACCGCACCCAGCGCGAAGCCACCAGCGGCCGCCGCTTCGAGCGGCTCATCCCCTCCATCCCGCTGTGGATGCAGATCCTCGCAGTCCTCCTCCTCGCCTGGTTTCTTTCGGAGCCCAGGTTCAAAAAAGAGAACAGCATCCAGCGAGTCGCCATCGTCGTCGACTCTTCGGCATCGATGACCGTTTTCAAGGACGAAGCCATCGCCGCTCTCCGCGCCGCAATCCCAGATCTCCAAGGAACGGCTTCCAACCTGGAGCTGACCCTCCTTCCGTCGGCCCCCGGCACCGATCGAATCTACGTCGGCACATCCACCCAGGAACTTCTCGCCTCACTGGAAATGTTCACCCCAGGCACGGGTTTGGTTGATCCCTCGCACGCCCTGCGACTCGCCCGGTCCATCGTGTCCAACGACGGCACCGTCATCTATCTAACGGACACACCGGCCAAGGCCCTCCCCTACGAGTCCCGCCTCCTTTCAGTCGGCCGCCCTACCCCGAACGTCGGCTTCACCGGCGTCAGCTTTGAAGAAAAAGAAGGTGCCCTCACCTGGCGGGCGATCATCCGCAACTACGGCGAGGCACCAGTTGAACGCACTTGGTCCCTCCAGTCGTCCTCCGGTTCCACCGAGCCCCGGACCTTCCACATCGCGGCAAAATCCTTTCTCACCATTCAAGCAGCCTATCCCGCCGCCGCGAAAAACATTCGGCTGACCCTCTCTCACGACGACTTCACGCTGGACGACACCCTGCCGCTTATCGCCCCGGAGCCAAAGACCCTGCAGCTATACACCGCCACCTCCCCCGCCTTCGCCGACCTCACGGAAAAGCTCCTTCGTGCCCTCCAGGCCACCCGCCCCAGCAACGACGCGGCCACGTCCGATCTCGTCATTACCAGCTACGACCCACTCGATCCAGTCGTGCCGGAAACCAACGCCGTCCTCTTCGTAGAAGATCCCACCTCCATAGGCAGCTACCTGAAAGGCGGCATCCTCGCCGAGGCCCACCCGCTCATGCATGGCATCAACTGGCAGGCGCTCCTCGTCCGCGAAACCCTGGAGCTGCCACGCCTCCCTGAGGACCGCATCCTCCTTTGGCAGGAGCAGCGTCCGCTCATCTTCCTCCGCAACCAGGAGGGAAAACAGCTCCTCTGCTTCAACTTCGACCTCCGCCTCTCGAACGCCCCGCAGCAGCCAGCCTTCATCATCCTCCTCCATCGCTTTGCCGAATCCCTCCGCGAGGCCAAGATCGCCCCCTCCGCACTCAATATCGAGACCGGACAACCCGTCCGCGTCGCCTCAGAGCCCGGCATTCCGTTACAAGTCTCCGCCACGGATCCAGCTGGTAAACCCGTGGACCTCCCACGCCCCGACCGCGCCCCATCCCAACCCGGTTTCCTCACCCTCTCCCAGCAAAACGAACCTCTTCTAACCGCCGCTGTCCACTTCGCCGACACCCGCGAAGCCGACCTCTCCGCCTGCGCCCCCGCGCCGCTTGAGCCAGTCCCTACCCAGGCCTCGCTTCAGCTTCACACCACACCAGATCCCCTCTCTCGCCTCTGGCTCCTCCTCATCCTCGCAGCACTCCTCGCCGCATGGTATTTCACAGAGCGCCCCGCTGGCGGCAGGTCCAGCGCACCCGATCTCGCATGACCCCGGGAGCGCCGCGCCCCAGCTCGGCAGCCCTTCACCGCAGATCATATCGCTCCACAACCGTATAGACTGAGCCCGCCGAGCCTAGATGGCTCTCCAACAAAGCAAAGCTGCGTATTTCCATCAGGCAGAACTCCTCGTCCTCGTGCTGTTTGAGAAACGGCCTCAGCATCGGAGCCGACACGTTTTTCAAACGCGCCAGAGTGATGTGAGGATGAAAGGACCGGAGCTTGGGATCCAGCCCGGCCGCGAACAGCGCGTCGTGCACTCGCTTGTGCAGGGCAAACAAATGCGGATGCCCCGTTCCCACACCCGCCCAAACCACCGTCGGCTGCAGCTCCAGAATTGCAATCGTCATTGCAGGCCCCTCCACAACATTTCCGCATTGAAGCCCGAGCTTCCCGGATTTCCGCTAACAGGTGCTTCCTGTGCATGATAATCGTGCAAAAAGTGAGGAATCGCCCCCTTCTATTTGGCTGAACCACCTCTAAATGGGTCCAAGGCGCTGGTACGGCACCTGCGAGGTGGGTTGGGCCGGGCGCAAGTCCGGATGACCAGAACTAAACAACCAATAATATCATGAAAAAGAAATTACTTATCGCCCTCCTCGCCCTACCGACCTTCGCCATGCTTCCATCTTGTGAGCGTGAGGCCGAAATCGAAGCTGAGCCCGTTAGAGAGGTCGAAATCGACGAATGATCAGCCTTCTCTCCCGGCCGCTCCGATCAACGAACCGGGGCGGCCCGGGAGAGTTCATCTGTTCACAACCAATGTCACAAAAATCTGACGACCGTGAAACGGAGCGTCCTTCTCCCGGTAATACTAACACTTCAGAAAGACCTCCTTGGGAGATTTGCATAGCGGCGGTGGCAGTTGTCCACGTCGCTTTTTCTTACCGTCTTTTGGAGGGCTGGTGGTTTTCCGCCCTAGCGACGATTCTCATTTTCGTTTTACTCCATCTCCCAAGAAGGGAGATGATAGGGCGCATGGTGGGACTTCCACTTAATAGATATGAAGCTCTCAAAGGTGTCGGCTTCGCGGTGCTTGTATTTTACTCATCTGTCGCCCTCCTGCAGTCTGTGCGCGGGGGACCTTTTACCCAGTGTGGGACGCTGCCCATCCAAGATTGGATCCACTGCGCCTTTTACACCTTGAACGAAGAGATCGTTCTAGGGGCGCTGCCAATCTTCTTGTTATCAAGAGCTCTTCCTATCCATCCGCTGGCGATCGCTGCAATTGTTGCCCTCGGATCCGCGGCCGCCCATTTCCTCTTTTTCGGCTGGATCTACCCCGAGCGGGGCTTTCTCGGCATCGTAACCTTGCTGACCCTGTTTCTAGCCGCACTATTACGAAACAATCTGATCATCAAATTCCGACACGTGGGCTACGCATGGGCCGTCCACTTCGGATGGATGTCCGCGATGTTCAGCGTGGGCCATCATCTCTCGGAGCCCCAGCGCTTCAACACCCACCTCGGAGCCACCCCCGTCCTCATCGTCGTTTCCATCCTCGCGCTGCTGAGCTGCCTCGCCATCGTCAAAGAGCGCCCCTTCAAAAAGCGCCGGCCAACAGCATCGGATTCGTCGAACAACGGGATTCCATATTCGCAGAAACAGGACCGGTCGCCGCGTCTCCCTCCCCGAGAAAGAATCAGCACCGCAGGCGCAACCCTCCAAGCCAGCCGCGACTAATACGTGCTTGGGAAATTCTCTTCGCAGCCCGGGGTTGCAGAAGATAGCCTCTGCCCATGGAGCGGCAGAAACTTCGGATCGCGATCGTCGGCTGCTCAAACCGCCGGTCCGGCTGCGGCGGTTCTGTTGAAGCGGCAGGGACATGAAGTAACCCGGGGCGAGGAAGTTTGAATCGGGGCATTTACTCAGCGGATGATCGTTCATGTTGGTGAAGACTAAAAGCTTCTGATGTGAAGGCACGACGGACACGGGTGCCCATGAGCAGAGAGCGGCAAGATGATTTTCCGGGCCAAGGGCAATACCCAAAGGCATATGTATTTACATTGCCTCGGCATGGCATTGCTGATTCAATCCAACCGCAGCTTTGCTTTCGACGCCCGATAATCTCTCTTAACTGCCTTATATCCCAACAACATGTCCAAGCCTTTTCCTTCCCTTTTAATCTCGATCCTTCTCTGGAATTGGGTCACGCTTTGTTCCGCAGATGCCGCGCCGCACATCAGCGCCACCGACCACACTGCGGCTCCGGCAGGAGAAACCATCACCTTCACAGGTTCCGGCTTCACCGACACCACCGCAGTCACCTTCTTCTGGTCTGGCATGATGAACCCGGCCGCCTTCAGTGTGATTCGTGACGACACGCTTAAAGTTACCGTCCCGGAGTATCAACGAGGCATTCGTGAACATTTCGTTCTCGTCGAGACCGCCACCGGCTCCACCGTCTCGCTGGACCCCGGTAAACTCGGCGAAGTCTTCAAGTTCACCGGCAACGGCCCGGTCCCAGAAAATGGCTCGCGCTTCATCATCATCAAAGCCGGTGCGGTGGCAACCTCGCTGCCCAGCTTCACCCCTTACTTTGTCTATGTCGAATCCGGTGCCGTGCTGCAGAACGTGCCGGCGAATTTCCACGGTGGCTTCATTTTCGGGGAAAACGGAGCCACCCTCGATTTTCGTGGGACGGACTTCACTACCTCATTCGAGCCTCCCGTGGTGTTTTACAGCCCCGACACCTCGATTCTCGGCAGCCCGCCGCCTGCTGCTGGCTCTTTCGGCAACATCGGCTCCCGACAGGTTACGCCGCTCTCCAACAGCCCGGGAATCGGACCCTTTTCAGCGGGTGTCCAAGTCAACGTCTCCATCGCCGGCGACGGCACGGTGGAAAAGAACCCGGACACTACCTATATTCGACAAGGCGGCAGCTTCACCCTCACCGCCACTCCCGGCGCCGGATCCGTTTTTCAGGCTTGGTCCGGAGCGTCCAGCTCAAGCAGCCCGGTCATCAGCCTGTCCGCTGGCTACAACGTTCCCAGCATCAACATCACCGCCACCTTCACCCGCGGCCATGTGCTGGAAACCTTCGCCGGCTCTGGCGGAACCATCGAGGCCAGCCCCAGTCTAACGGCTTATGCCACGGGAGAATCTATAACTCTCAGCGCCACCCCGAAGCCCGGCTATTCGTTCGCGGGATGGGGTGGCGCTCTTTCGGGCCAGACTTCCTCCCCTGCCACCCTCACGATGAATTCCCACGAAACGGTTTCCGCGATTTTCCAGCCGACCACTCCTCCG
>JBGTDO010000007.1:0-5677 GCA_041748235.1 Akkermansiaceae bacterium
GAACGAGGATCTGCCTCCGAGGTTCACGTAGGTCACGACTCCTTCCAACCGGACGGGAAGCCGGGTCGCGGCGATATCGCGATCCAGGGCACGGATCTCCCCGGCGGAAGTTAGCAAGGCAGCGCTTGCAAGAGGGCAGCCAGTAGAGATGAACACGAGGAAACGGAAAATGCAACGCATAGAAAGCGGGGTGGATCCAACTTTGGAGTCGTAACTTGGACTGGCGGCGGATGTCCGACAAGGGTACTTTGCAAAGGACGGCGGGAAGAGTACTTGTCCGATCGGACAATAGGCTTCGAACACCTTTCGTGTATGTTCATTGTATTCTACTCGAATCCGCTGCCATATGAAAGCCCCCGTCCAGTCACTGCGCTTCTCCAACCCGAAAGGTTTTGCGTTGGTTGTCACTCTCACCCTGATGGTGCTTTTGACACTCCTGGCGCTTGGACTGCTTTCCCTGTCCTCGGTTTCGCTCCGGACGATGACCCGCAATGACGCGGAAGCAACTGCCCGTGCCAATGCTCTCCTTGCCCTGCAGCTTGCCATCGGGGATCTCCAGGCGAATCTTGGGCCGGATCAGCGCATCAGCGCTACGTCCGATGTCCTGGGAGATGCCGCAACAGTCAAGCAGCAGAAGATCACCGGGGTGTGGAAGTCGAACAAGCTGGGAACGGGAAGCACAGCCGCAGACTTTGCGAAGGCGGAAAAAACCAAGCAATTCGTCAAATGGCTGGTTTCAGGCTCCGACCAGACCCTGCTGGCCACCGAAGATTATGCAAACAGCCTGCCCGGAGCAGGGAAAGATGTAGTGGAGCTGGTTTCGAGCGCGAATCTTGAAACGGGGGCACCTGTGATTTCCGCACGGAAAGTCGCGCTCTCCGATCCCGCAAATCCCGCGAATGCGACCGGTAGCTACGCCTACGCGGTTATTGACGAAGGAGTGAAGGCCCGCATCAATATGGGGAATCGTAGTCCTGGCAGTGGATTCCTTGATAAAATCGTCAAACTTGGGAGCGGAGAGAGGCCAAGCCTTGCCGGGGTTCCGGGGATTGTGGAAATTCCCGCTGAGGAGGTGGAACTCACAACCGAAGGGGGACGGGCACGCGTGGCAAAAATGGTGTCCATGCAAACATCGGAGCTTTCGTATAAAACCGGGCGCGGGGAATTCGTCCGCAAATCCCATGACTTCACCACCCACGCTGCGGGAGTGCTCGCAAACGTAGCGGACGGTGGGCTGAAACGGGATATCAACCTTCTCGCCGAGTCTCTGAAAGACGGCACTCTCCCGGCGCAGTTCGCTTCGAAAGGGATCTACGAAGCCCAGCTCGGCGCAAGCGTTTCCCCGGATCCACGCTGGAGCCGCGCACTTGGATGGGCGGGCATTTTCAATACCCCTGCCATTACGGAAAAGACGGTGACCACTGCGAAAAACGGTGTCAAGGAAGGTGGCATCGCCATGGCAACAGCGACCGCAACCGCACCACCCGGATGGAAGGCCGGACAAGGCGTTATCGCTAGCAACAGCAGTTCTGGTTCTGCAAGCCTTTCCAACATTGAACCACCAGGGGTGGTTCTAATGCCCTCAGTGGCGAAGATCCAGCTCGGCTTTGCGATCACTGCAAGGGACATGTATGAGTATCCACCGCCTAAACCCAACCAACCGCCTGTTGTTCCACCCGATGTATTCACCAGCAGGGATAAAGACGGGAACGAAAACGGGACTCCGAAGTTGATCCACGGTCCGCAAGGCAACTGGTTCCGCCGGGATCTTAACGATAAGAATCCCCAGGGGAAACCCAAGCTGTTCAATAGCCCCGTGGACTTCATGCTCCACTTGATTTACACCCCCATCGTCACACTGCATAATCCGTATAATGTCCCGCTCGACTTTACGAACCTGAGGGTGGAGCTTGTGAACGTGCCTTTTGCCATCCAGGTTTTCCGCAAGCGGCAAACTGACGGCAGCTTCATTGCCCAAACGAATCATCCGGTGCCGTTCTCAATCATGGGGGATGCCGGGCAAGGCACCAACAAGCGCTTCGGACTCCTGATTACCGATACCCTTCTACCTGGCGAAGTAAAGACATACACTCCGAACATCAATCCGGATAAAACCTGGTTTGCCGAGACGACGGCTTCCGGAAAAAAGAACAAGTTCGATTTCGTTGACTATGTCGACCATAGCGAAGAGGACGGACGGATCGATCTCGCCGGGCGCAAGGTGGATACCTCGAGGGCGAACGCCATACCCGGTTGGAACGGGCAAGGTGTGGGATATAGCATAGAAGGCCTTTGCGTACATGGAAAAAGCCTGACGTCCGGCTCCAGGGAGCCGGCGTTCGGAACCGATGCGGTTCTGGGAACCAAGTTGATCCAGCGGGGCACCAACATTCCTTTGATGCTTGATGATGAACTTTATACTGAGGTGTCTCCCATGCCCGATTTGAAACTCCCGGAGAAGAAGTTTTCGGTGGAAATGACGCTCGACTGGGCACCGGGCAAACGGGAAAGGTCGTCCGCCTATGTTTTCGAATTTTCCGGGTATTCCGACCTTGAGAGAGCGATGATTACAAGCAATCCTCAGGCGAAATCCGGAAACATCCGTTCGCCGCGGGGAAGTGATACCTGGTTCGTTTCACAGATCCACGACCACTCTTCCGTCGCACTGAAGAACATGTCGGGCGTCAAGCCCATCGGCCTGTTCAGCGCTTACGCGAAAACCGCTACGAGCGGCCAGATCACCAGCAGCACGGAGGGCGAGGACGGTCTCTATCCGGCGAAACCCTTTGCCTTCCAGAACCAGTCGGCCATCGCCATCAACCAGAATCTGGCCACGGCTACTCCCGCGCACTATTCCCATGAGCTTGCAATCTCCCGGTTTCCGGAAATCGGTTCCGGTGGAATCCAGCTCGATACGGGGCGCGCCAAGTTCCTCAGCGGCCATTCAGCGAACAACGGACGCCATTTCGGAACCCTCCTGGAGGTTCCTCTGGCACCTCTCCAAAGTCTGGTAACCCTCAATAGCGCGAATCTCGCCGGGGGAACAGCTCTCCCGCATTTCTTCGCACCCGTAGGCAATTCCTACGTCCATCCGATGATGACGGGCACCACTCCGGTGGAGGCCGGGCGGGAAGGTTACACGTATGCCGATCATTCGTTCCTGTTGAACTCCGCACTGTTCGATGCGTTCTACTGCTCCGGCCTGCAGACCCATGCCCCCACGACCATCGGCGGCGATGGTAAATCGGTGGCGCAGCTTATTTCTGGCTTCGTTGCCACTGCGGATCCGACGAAGCTTGGGGGCAGCCCCTTGCCTGATTCCCGGCTGCGGGCATATCTACCTGATGGCGAGACTCCCGCAGAGGCTGAATCCGCACTGACATCCCCTGGCGGTTATAAAGCCGCCGCATCCCACCAGCTCGTGGACGGTGCCTTCAATGTGAATTCGACGTCAGTTGCCGCATGGAAGGCGATGCTCGCCTCAATGCCAGGTGAGGGTGCCAGCATCTTCACCTTACCCCCGACGGTATCTGCGGACACAACCCCCGCAAAAGGCACATTGGTAAAAAACGCCAACACCGGGGGGGCAAGGTTCACCCGTCTGAGGATGCCAGGCGGGCAGGCAGACCGGGAGGACGAGGACGGGTTCTGGCGCGGTCCCATTGATATCGATGCCGACCAGCTCGATAGCCTCGCTAGCGAAATCGTAGCCCAGGTTAAGCTGCGGGGGCCGTTCCTTTCCGTCGCGGAGTTTGTCAACCGCCAGCTCGGTTCCGCCTCCAGCCAGGAGCTTGCGTTCTCCGGTGCCATCCAGGCCGCAATTGACGCAACCGATATTAACACAGGAGTTTCGGTAGCTGCGGAAGCCGGTTACGAAATTGATAAATCCGCCGCTAGCGGCCTGAATTTCGGCACCCCCACTGCTCTGGCAGGCGAAAGTACGCAAGGTGCTCCTGGCTACCTGATGCAATCCGATATCCTTGCAGTTCTAGGGAACACTGTCACGGTCCGGTCGGACACGTTCACAATCCGCGCGTATGGCGAGGCGGTAGGCAAAGACGGGAAAATCACCGCGCGCAGCTATTGCGAGGCGGTCGTCCAGCGACTGCCCGAATACGTGGACTCGCTGGATACGGCCGACACTGACGTCGCCTCCTTGACATCCAATGCCAACCAATTGTTTGGGAGGCGCTTTGAAATCGTTTCCTTCAGATGGCTCTCGCCTTCGGAAATCTGACCATCTAAAACGCCGCAATGATTCGCTACTTCCTTCCGCTCGTTTTAGGCTTCCTCGGATTAGCAGGTGCCCAGGAAGCACCCAGCGCTAGCGTCCGCGTCTTGTGCTTTGAACGGGATCCGTCGGGTCTCGACAGGCTTTCGGTGGTTACGGCGGATAAGAAATTTGAGGAGATCCGTTTCCCGGAATCCTTTCCATCCCGGCCTGTCAAAGTCCCGTTGATCAAGGGAACGGCGTACTTTTACGATCCTGCGAAAACCGAGGGCAAACCCGTTGCAAGCGCGGCCATTCCCGGCGGCATGAAAAAAGCCTATGTGATGTTTTTCCCCGCCCCCCCGTCGGAGGACGGGCCACTCTACCGCACGATAGTGTTGGACGCCTCCCTCAAGAACATCCCTGAGGACGGTGCGATGGTGATGAACATTGCCGCTGAGAACCTCCGGGTGATCATTGGCGAACACAAGTTCCTTCTGAAAGCCGGGAAATCTACCGGCATCCAGCGCCCTAAAAAGCGCAACGACTACAACATGGCTTCCGTCGTATTCATGAGGGAGGAAGAGGGCGAATGGAAGGTGGAGGCGGAGACCGCCGTCCGCTTTCCAGAAGAGCAGCAGCAGTTCTTTGTCGCTTTCCCTGATCCGAAGCGGAAGCGCATCCAGATCCGTGCATACGATCTCTCGGAATACTAGCCTTCCCTGGTTCCCTTTTTTTCAAAATGACCACAATGACCACCGTCAGAACAATCGCGCTTAAGGCCATCGTCCTTGGCAATTCCCTCACCGCCCAGCAAGCCGCATGGGATCCGGCTACCTTCGATGAGTGGCCTTCCCCCGTGAATCCCGCCGCCATTGTCACGGAGGGCACCACGGAGATCAAGTGGATGCCCGTCCCCTTCAAGTTCACCGCCGGGAAATCCGTTTTCCACATCGATTACGAGAATGGCAACGATACCAACGCAGGCAGCAAGGCGGCTCCCTGGAAGCACCACCCGTGGGACGAGAGCGCCCAAGGCAAATCCGCAGCGACCACCGGAGTCCACACCTACGTTTTCAAAGGCGGAGCCACCTATCGCGGCACCCTTGTTTCCGATGAATCGGGTACAGCCGCAGAGCCAATCCGCCTAACCACCGATCCAACCTGGGGAGAAGGCCGTGCCATCTTTTCCGCTGGCTACGAGGTTCCTGGTAGTTGGGAGAAAACTCCCGCCGCCCAGCTCAAAGCTCTCAACATCCCCGCCGAGGCCTCGGGAAAGATCTGGGAAGTGAAACTCACCGGGGATTTCACCCCGCGCGCCCTCTGGGAAAACCCGGCCTCCGGAGAAAAGAAGCGGCTCACCCTCGCCCGCTGGCCGAACTGGCAGATCGACGACAAATACGACCATTTCCGCCAATGGTTCCGTGTGGAGAAACACTCCCAGGGCTACCCGCGTGTCACACTCTC
>JBGTDO010000008.1:0-4499 GCA_041748235.1 Akkermansiaceae bacterium
ACGCGCTGCAGGGTGGAAGTGGGCAGATTTTTGCCGACGTAATCGGCGCGGATGGGCAGCTCGCGATGGCCGCGATCGATCAGGGTGGCGTATTGGATCCGGGCGGGGCGGCCGAAGGAGCTGATGGCATCCAGCGCGGAACGGCAGGTGCGGCCGGTGTAGAGGACATCGTCCACCAGGACGAGGGTGCGCCCGGCCAGTTCGAGCGGAAGGTGCGAGGGCTGCACGGGGGAAAGGCGTCCGCGGCGGCCGATATCGTCGCGATGCATGGAGACATCGATGACGCCCTGCTCGACGGGGCTGCCCTCGATGGCTTCGATGAAAGCGGCGAGGCGGCGGCAGACTTCCACGCCGCGGGAAGGAATACCGATCAGGGCGACCCGCGGTAGCTCCGGATTGGCCTCGACGATCTCGTGAGCGACGCGGCGGAGGGCGCGCTCGATGGCCGGGGCGTCGAGCACGAGCTGACCGGCGGGCGGGTGGTTTTTAGGTTGAGTCATTGTCTCCTTTGGCGACCTCACAGGATCGCCTTAAAAGGATGGCCGAAGACTATTCGGTCACCGGCGGCGGGTTCTGGCGTTGGGAGCGCCACTCGGAACGATGGCGGACGATCCAGTCGAGCAGGGCTTTTTCGAAGCCGATATCGTGACCGGTTTTTTCGCTCTCGATCCATTTGTGGCGCAGGATTTCCTCCCGCTCGGCGAGGAACTCCTTGTAGAGCACTGAGTTTTTCAGAAGTGACGAATCGTCATCCAAGGATGTAGTCAGCATGGTGGAGAGACAGAGGGAATAGGAATGTGGGTCGCGAAAAAGTAACGCGAAAGTAACGCGATGCCGACAAAAAACTTACGGGCTGTCGGTGCCAGTGCAACCGCCGAATATCGGCCGGAGCAAAAGTGGACGGCGGTCTCCAGAGGGAATAGGTGGAATCTCGGGCCAGACATGGCTGGCGGGAGAGCGCGCTGCGGGATAACTTAAGAGCGGAAACGGGGGATGGTGGACGGTTGACCCCACTTCCAGTCTTTTGAGCGGGATGTCTTCGGCTGGGCCGCATCGGGTTGACTCGGTCGGCAGTGGTTTGCGACGGCTGGCGCGTCGGCTGCCCGCGCTACGTCATACAACGTGCGGTGAGGTATAGCGGCGGAGGCGAGGCACGAGCCGGAGCGCACCGCCCCGCGGGGAGGGACCTCCGGAGGGACCCCGCGGATCAAGGCGGCGCTATGCCTCACCGCTGTTGTATGACGAGCGAGCACGAAGCAGTGCCGGGAACCGTAGCCCACAAGTGGGCGGGCTGAGATGGACTGGCCGCAGGCCAGCCCGAAGGGGGAGTCGCAGAGGCTTCTGCGGCTCATCAACGCGGCGGTTGCACTGCTCCGCGCGCAGCGGTTCGCGCAAGTCAGGCGGCGTGCCAGACGGTGGTTGGAACGGCGGGCGGTCGGGGGTTCGTGGGCGCGACAAGCACGCAGCGTGACCGCGCAGGATGCCGGGGGTTAAGTGGGCGGCTCTCTGTGCGGGCGCGATGCGTGCAGGGTGGGAGGTTGGTTAGTTGCGCGTTGCTCTCGATCACGCCTTTCGACGCATCATCACGGCTCCGATGATGATCGCTGCAATGACGACGATACCGATTAGCCAGGGAAGCATCGAGGGAGATTCCGGTCGGGAAACGTCACTAACCTCTTTGGGCGCTCTTGAGGTAGTCAGTTGCGGGGTCTGCGACGACGATTGCGAACTAGCTTTCGGCGTTTTTGCTTCGTGTGCCTGTGGTAATTGAAGCTTACCGGGCGGCGGTGGCGGCCTCACACTGGCTTCTTTCACAAGCTCTTCGATATTCGCCCCATTCTCTTTCCACCATATTTGCCAGCGTTCCAATTCCGGCTTTCCTAAACCTCCCATCCACCAGAGATTGGGCGTAGGGGCATTGCTAAATCCAACGAGGCACAAGGAAAGGCTCGCGCTCACGCTGACCATTTGGCTGCCTAAATCGTCCGATGGGGATTTTAAGATGCTATTATTATTGATGTGACGGCCAATTTCGCGAACAGCTTCGGATGTTCTGAGTCTCCCCAACAGCTCAAAATCTTCATCGACCGTAAAATCTAGTCTACCGGGTGAAATGCGTTTCTGAAGGTCATCTCCGACCCATTGCACAATATTGGGAACTTTACGAATTGCTTCCAATGCGGGTTCTGAGATGGTTTCGCGCTTTCCGAGCACGTAACCGCGAATGACAGGCAACGCGGCATCGGCGTCGGCGGCGCGCAGTCGCTGAAGACTTTCAAAGTTTCCGGCGCTTAAATCCTCCCTTAACTCTACCGGGTCAATTTGCGCTAGAGACGAGTGATGGCATTCAACCACTAGTGCTAGAGCGAAGAGGCAAGTCCATGTGCTTGTGCGACTACTCATTGTCTTTGTTGATTAAATCCCACTCGGCTTTGATGAGAACGGGATCTGCGATGTCATGATAGGGGGCATACATGAGACGCTGAGTTGCATCCTTTCCTTTAAGAAATGCCGGGTTAAAATCGGGAAGCTCATTCGCATGGTAAGGTATGCCTAAACAGTGCCCGATTTCATGGACGGCCACCTGCTTCAGATCCGCGTTTGTGTTTTTTACGTATGCGACTCTTGGCGGGACTGCTTTTCCGATTGCATTCCCGTAATTAAACGAATGAACAAAATAGATGTTGATATCTACTCCCGGTGTTCCTGCCCCTGTCTGCAATATCGTCTCTTCTGGGCCGAAAGGAAGACTCCCCGTCATATCCAGCATCTTGTTTCGAGGCTCTTCTTCCGATTCAGCGATATCGTAGTCCATGACTTTATCTGTGCGAGTAACGGTGAAATAGATGTTTGCTTGAATACCGAACACTTTGTTTAGGTAGGTTTCAAAGTCTGTTTCCGACGGAACTCCCGCCGGGACTAGGTCTTTACAGATGCCTTGTCCCACGGGAATGATCTGCGTGTCGTGACTGTCGGCGGTAGTCTCACAAATGCCGTTCGCCCCTGTGGTGATTGTATATCCTGATTGTTGATCGTCACCGCCCGGTGTGCTCCAAAGAATGCTGCCTCCTTGCACGCATATTTGATCGGGTTTGCCCTCATTTGGAGCCAGCGGCATTGGGGTCGTATATCTCTGCGTCACCGCGTGGATGGCGACAGTTTTGTGGCGATATCTTTTGACTGCCAACTTCAGTCCGCCCGTGCCAAAAGCGGTGCCAATGCCAATTTCGACCGCGGTGTCATCTCCAACGGTCGGACTGCTAACAGTGAGAGTTTCGGGCGATATGGATGTGGATTCTGGATAGACGGTTGCTCCCCCCGGTCCTGGCGCCACCCTAAACTGGACGGTTGAACCCGCACTCGCTGGAGTATAAGCCTTTGCCCAATTATTGTTATGTTGAGGAACCATCAGCCAATTAGGTTCGGTGTATTTATCGAAACCCGAGGCCGGAAAAGTCTCCTTAAACTCAAAAGGCAGGAGGAGAGCGCCCTTTTCATTTTGGCTGATCGGGTCATTCACAGATGCAAGTAGGATGCCGCTCTGAGTCAGCTGTGCGACAGAAAGAGCGCCGGCCGGTTGACCAGCCAGCTCAGTTGCGGAATAGATGAAGCCGTTTGCCCACAGCGTTTCCGCACCCAGGAGCATCATCCCTTTATCATTGATTTGGTAAGGAATCTTCCCTTGGTCTTCGGCCTTTTTTTCATAAAGGGGGAGCCCTTTTTTCTGCCAGCCTGTCTTTTTTAGCCAAAGAGCAGCATTGGATTGATCGTCGGAGCCAACGGCGATACCAAGGGCGCAGACTGCGGAGGGCCGAACATCCTCTCCCAGTGATATGGGTAGAGCGCTAGCGGTCGGCCAGACCAACCCGAAATATGTTTGCTGATTTTGAGGTGAACTGATCACAGACGAGGAGCTGTCTGCGCCCTGAAACTCCCACGAGCCTCCGATCAAGGTGCCTTCGGAAGATACCCCAAGAATTGATGCATGGTCGTCGACTCCAGCGCCGTTGTGGACAGTCACGGTATATTCGTCCTCGGTAAATACTAGATCCTGATCGTTCGCTCCCGGAAAATCTGGAACTTGTAGCAGATCCGATGGCTCCTTCCAAATTGTTGGAATCCAGTCATACTTTTCTCTTGCAGGACGCGGTGACTTGTCACCGATGGGTTGGTATTCTACATATGGATCAATCACTTTGCGGCTTCGCCCGTAGATCTCACCTGTGGAAGACATCCCTCCGATCGATTCGAACGTAGTACCGGAAGAACTTGAAGTGAGTTGAGCGGCCACTCGCGAAATGGTCGTACCGTCAAACTGATACTGGCTGGTTACTTGGCCGTATCCTACCACCTCGTCACCAACGGTGTTGGATCTCCAGATAAATCAGAATGGCTAGACATTGCGGAAATGGCGCGAGGATCTCGTGGGAGAGTTCGAGTTTCCCAGGGTCTTGAAATGGTTCCCGGAGCCGAAAGGCGAGAAATTCGAGATATTAGCC
>JBGTDO010000009.1:0-3864 GCA_041748235.1 Akkermansiaceae bacterium
AAACCCGCAGGCTTCATAGACCACGTGCACGATATGGCCTTGCCGCAGGAGACCTTCCACCCAGGGGAAAAACTCGGCCGGAGCGAAACGCCGGGCCGGTTTAGGCGTGGCGTGATCGCACTGAGCGACGACCACGTAAACACTGGCGTGGACATCAACCCCGAGCTTGATCGTGGCCGGCGGATGCGGCAGTCTGGTGGCGGCCACTTCAAACGAAGCGACCCTTTCGCGATGCATGATCGATTTTATCATAGACAGGGGACGAGGCTAAAAAAATCACCCGCTCCCTTCCATGACATCTATGCGCTGCAGCGAATGCCTCGAAGCTGTCACGTCTGCTGCTTACGCAGCCGCCGCGCCTCATCGAGTCATCGCTGAGCTTAAGTCGTTCGGCAAGAAATTGAATGGCTACTCTCCACCGTTCTGTCGCAACTCTTCGCATCGTGGGCGATGCATTAGTTCCCGACCAAATTTCGTCGCTGCTCGGGGCCGAGGCGTCGAAGGAACAAACAAAAGGAGAGAAAATCGTCGGGCCCAAGACTGGAAGAGTCAGAATCGCTCGATTTGGGATGTGGCGTCTGCATGCGTCTGAACAGATACCTTCGGATCTGGATGCCCAAGTAAAAGAGATCCTTGACCAGCTAACTCCTGATTTGGCGATTTGGGAGGAGTTGTCGCGGCAATTCGAGATGGACCTCTTTTGCGGCCTATTCATGGACGCCGAGAACGAAGGAATCGCCCTTTCATCGGATACGCTTGCCGCGCTGGGGCAGAGACATATAGAGCTGGGCTTAGACATTTATGGTTCCTCACAGGATTAAGCCGAACCAAGCGGTCGACTCAACGACTACCCGCCGTCATCTCGGCTGCTGGTCGCTTCGCTCCCTGGCACCCGAGCCGCCGACGGGCAGTCGTGAGTCACCTGGACGTTAGCCAGAAACACTTCGCGCTATGGAAATAAAACCATCTTTTTTCTCCTTACCAGGATTCCTCGCCCCTGGTGTAGTCACGCTTCTCGCGTTCTTAACCGTATGGGGTGCTGCACACCCGCTCGAAGTTGCCTGGCTGGGTGAGTATATCGAAACATATCAGTTGGACGGTGAAGTTGGGGTGGTAATTGGGGCATCGGCGGTAACCGCCATTCTTGCTGCGACATTTGTGCTCGGATGCTTGTTGTCTGAAGTCTTCGTCTTCGTGGGAAGAGGATTGATATTGAGGCCGCTTATGAGAGATCGGCGCAATACGCAATTCTCCAATTTATTGGCCAAATCTACTTTGGATGAGCTTTGGGATGGGAACCTCAACACGAGGGAAGCCTTTGTATACACCCGAACCTGCGGCCTTGATTTGCATTGGTATGCTGGGCGTATTCGCATGGTTGGCGGCAGTGGCTTGGGATTATTTTGTGTCGCCTGTTACCAGATTTATCAGACAGGTTTTTACAGTAGCCTGCCCCTTATCCTCCGGACCCCTTCGCCGGGCGGTGTGGGAGACGTGGCTGGCTGACTCGTTCAGTCAGTCACGGGGACCCGATTCGCATCCTTATTTCCTTCCGGGCTACGTAGTCGCGCCTTGATCACCGTCACCTTCTGGCAAATCGGATCCCTTGACGATGCCTTCAAGAATTTCTCGGGGGTCGGCACCCAGTCGCACTTCAAGAGGACTTCTTTATCCATCCCAGCTCGCTCAACAGGTTCAGCCTCGCACGCATAGTGGACAGTTTGCCCTTGTCCCAATCATCTTGCGGGACGCCGCCATCCGGGAAGAAAAGGTCGAAAACGGCAATATTCGAGATCGTGTCCGAGACCGAATACAAGCCACGGTGGATGGCAGACACTTCATTGGTCCACTCAAAACCGGTCTGATCGGACTGGGCATCCGGCCGATTCTTGCTTATTTCCTCCAGTAGCTTCTCTATTCGTTGTGAAGTCGGCAGTTTCTGGAGCAAAACCTGAATGTCTTTGAGTGCATCACTGCTCCGAACACCCTTCAGAGTGTCGTCCAGCTGGCCAGGCGTCACACGCTTCTTCCAGTAGTTTCTCTCAATTGTTTCGATGCCGTCTCCCGACATGGCGGCGATCTCGGTAACAGAATGATTGCCGGAATTGCACAGCGCTGTAATGAAACTGTGCCGCATTGTGTGTGGGGTAACATCGCCGCGTCCCTGCTTTTCCACGAACTTCGCGAAAGGCCGCTTGAAATCGTAGAGGCCGGTCTTGGAGTTCCTTCGCGACACGAGGCAGAAATCACCGTTTGAATCGGCGAAGCGATCCTTCAGGAATTTGATGAACTCTCGGGATAATGGAATCTTCTTTTGCTCCAGATCCTTGATCTGCCACAGATGCCTCTCGCCATTTGGGAGAATTTGCACCTCCTGGTCAGGGACAGTAGCAATCCCTTCCTCCAAATCGAACCATGCCAGGCGGCTGTGCTTGATCTCGGAACTTCTCAATCCCAACTGGAATCCACAAAGCAGAACAAACTTCAGGTCGCACTTCTCACATTTGCCAAGCCAATCGTTGACGGTCGAGACGGAGACCAAAGCCTTGCGGCTTTCGAGCTTGCGCTCGCTGTCGTAGACGACTCGACCGGGTAGGAATTGGACGTGATCGAGAAACGCTTGGACCGCGTTCATCGTCGACCGTGCTCCGGCCTCCGAGTTTTTCGCGCGGTTGGCGTAATACTCGTTCAGGTGGGCCATCGTGACCCGGGACGGACCTGCAGTTTCGGTGAACCGGGCAAATACGTTCAGGAACGAGCGAACGCGATCGGCGGTCCCGGGCCGAAACTTGCGCAGCCGCCTTCCGGCCAGGTGTGGCGGCCTCCGCCCGGCAGCCTTGTCCTTCAGATAGGCCTCGATCGCTTGCTGCCAATCGTTTTTCGGCGGCTTGTCGGCAGGGCGGCGACCCCTGATCTCATTCGCCCTGCCTACAGCCTCCGCGAAATCTCGCGTCTTCAGATTGGTGAAGAATCGCTCCCCGTCCGCAGAATGACGAAGCCAATACGTCTTCTTGCGGAGGTAGATCCCCTTCGCAGCTTCATCGGCCTTTGCTTTCTTGGGCATTGTTCAGGAAATTGGAGACGCAACAAAGGTGTCTCAAAAAAGGTGTCTCTTCAAGATACTTCTTTACAGAGAGATTTTGCTGTGCGAATTATCGAGACATCTTCACAAGATGCTCATCAATACATATTTAGGTAATATGACATCCTGATTCGTAATCAGTAGGTCGGGGGTTCGAATCCCCCCGCCGGCTCCACCTATCGCTCTGCTCGACGGCCCCACCGCGATTCCGCATCTTTTCCGGCGTGAACTTCGACGAACTTTGCCAGGAAGTGATCCTCGATCACGCCCGCCGCCCGCGCAATTTCGGCGAAATGTCCGACGCTGGTTTCCGGGCGCAGGGCGACAATCCGCAATGCGGCGACGAAATCACCATCTATCTGAAAATGGCGGGCGACCGCCTCGAAGCGGTGAGTTTCACGGGTGCGGGGTGCTCGGTCTGCCTAGCTTCCGCCTCGCTCATGACTGGGAGCATCACGGGCCGCACCCGCGCGGAATCGGCCGGGCTGACGCGCTCTTTCTACAGCCTGCTGACCGCGGAAGACGAACCGGCGCCGGATCCGGCGCTGGGCGATCTGCGGGTCTTCACCGGGCTTCGAACATTACCGCTGCGGGTCAAGTGCGCCACTCTGCCGTGGCGCACGCTGGAGCGGGCGCTCGGTGCAGCTCCGGCATAGCTGGCGTCCTCCGGTGCGATTTTTCCGGTATCGACAGCGGACCGGATGGCTGCTTAGCCTCGAACTTCCTATCCATGAAAACAATTTACAGCGCTCTGGCTCTGATCGCCTGCCTGCTGACCGGCG
>JBGTDO010000010.1:0-13343 GCA_041748235.1 Akkermansiaceae bacterium
CCTTTTTGCGTACAGGTATAGCGGCCATGTAACGTTAATATCAGCCGCAATCCCCCAACATATAAGGAAAAGTTGAAGTGAACTTCAAATCCCTCTTGACTGCCTTCTCATGAAAGGCGGAGATGGCGACGCCGAGGAAGCCGTCTGATTAAATTTGAGCTTTCCCCCGGCGCGCCATTCCTATAACGTTCGGGGTCAGGTGACGCATTTCAACATTTTCCCTGCAAAGACCTGTCGGGTAATCGGGGCAAAACAAAATCCCAGAGCAAACCACGCTCCCGTCACGCCATCAGCTTTTGGGGGCGGGTTGTTGCTGCTTGGGTTCGCCCCGGCCCTCTGGATTTTCGCGCAAGGCTCGGCCTCGTTCGGATTCATGGGCTTCCTCGCAATCGCTTCATGGCTGGTCGCCTTGGCGTTCTCCTATCGTTTCCTAAGAGTGGCGCTGCGGGAGATGGGAGCCACTCAGAGCGCTCCGCTGTGCATCTGGATCTCTATCTTCCTGCTGGTGACCCTCCAGCTTTCGACAAGTCTGCGTCCGATCCTCGGACGCTCGGACCGCTTGCTCACTAGCGAGAAGAAATTTTTTCTTCAGCACTGGGGGGAGATGATTGGCGAAAATTTGAAGATGGAGAAATCGTGCAAGCGGCAGAGGAGGATCCGGACCGCGGTGAGTGAAGAGTGCGATGCATGAAAGTTCGGTGACGGCGATGGAGTCGACACACTCTTCTCCTCTCCTCGAAACTGGGAGAGGAATGTCCTTCTCCATCCAGTCACTTCTTATAAACAGACGCCGGATCGAAAGAAAGATCGCTTTGAATAAAGGCGAGAGCGGCGGGGGTGCCGGGGACGATTCTCCGGTAGAAGCAGGAGTTGCGGCCGGTGTGGCAGGCACCGGCCCCGATTTGCTCGACGACGAGGATGAGAGCGTCCTGATCGCAGTCGGTCCGGATCTCGACGATCTTTTGGGTGTGGCCGGAGGTTTTTCCTTTGTGCCAGATTTCCGAGCGTGAGCGGGACCAGTAGACGGCCTCGCCGAGCTGCAGGGTGAGTTTCAGCGACTCCTCGTTCATGTAGGCGAGCATCAGGGGCTCGCGGGTGGTGGCGTCGATCGCCATTGCGGGGATCAGCCCCTCGGAGTCAAACTTGGGTGCGAAATCCGTAGATTCTTCGATCTGGGCTTTGTCGTGGCGTGCGGAAAAGGTGGTGGATGGGGCCATGGGCAGGATTGGAAATTGAAGCGGGCCACTTGTCGATGACGAGTTTTCTGTGGGGAGTTGAGGATCGTTGGGTTTTTCTGATCCCGTGCGAGAACCCGGGAGTTCTTGCGGTTGGACAAGCGCAGGATAGGATTTTTCCAATGAGTCGTCGCGCGAGAAGGAAGCAGGGAGCGGGGAAGAATCCTTGGGTGGGCAAGTTCGTGGTCGTCATCGGTGTTTTGCTGTTGATCGCGGTGGGAATCGGCTACGCGGGGCTGCGGGCCTACCTGCACAGTGAGAGCTTTAGGAAGTTTCTTTCCGCGGAGGTCAGTCGCGCCGGCAAGGTCGAGGGCTCCTTCGCCCCGTTCCGCTGGGATGGCCTGGCGGTGGAGACCGCTGGATTTGATGCCACTGGTGAGGGCTATGTCGCTACCGTGGACGCGGATCAGATTGATACGGAGGTCGGCTTCGGCGGCTTGGGCAGGGGTGTCTGGGAAATTAAGGACACTCGCATCAATCGTGTGGAAATCGCACTGAACGCGGCAAAAAAGGACGACACCCCACCGATCGAGCCCGAACTGCACAAGAAGGAGGTGATGAAAAAGCAACCCGGCTGGGTGCCGAGCGAGGTTGAACTCGAATCGCTGGAGATTGGCGAGTTGAAGCTCTCGGGGAATCTTCCTGCAGGCCCGATTAAAGCCACGGGGATGTCTCTGAAGGTTAGGCCGGCCAGCGGCAAGAAAGCTTACCAAGGCGAGATCCGGGGCGGCACCGTCAATCTCCCGCGGGATTGGCTGCCACAGCTTCGCATCAACCGTATCGCTGGCACCTACCACGATGGCAGCGCATTCATCAACAAGGCTGATTTTTCAGCATGGCGCGAGGGTCGGATCAATGGCTTCGGCGAGTGGAATTCCGGTGTCGGCTTTTACTCCTTCGAGGGCGAAGTGGACGGGGTGAAATGCGATGAGCTTCTGAATGAAACCTGGGCCCGCCGCCTCACTGGGGAAGCGTCGTCCTCCTTTGCTGTTGATGATCGCAGCGGCGACATGGTGATGCGTGGAGATCTGGTAATCCGCAACGGCACGATGACAGCCCTGCCGATGCTTGATGCTCTTGCTGCTTACGCCGATACTCGCCGCTTTCGTATTCTGAATCTCAGCGATGCCAAGACAACGTGGCGCTACAGCAACGGCGAGATTCTCCTAACAGATTTAATTATTGCTAGCGAGGGGTTGATCCGCCTAGAGGGCACCCTTGCGATCAAGGAGGGAGGCCTCGACGGACGTTTCCGGCTCGGCATCGTGCCGGGAGTTTTGTCACAGATACCCGGTGCTGAAACCGACGTGTTTCAGCCGGGCGAACTGGGCCTGCTGTGGGCTCCTGTTCACGTCACCGGCACATTGGAAGATCCAAAGGAAGACCTCACTGATAGACTCATTGCAGCCGCTGGGATGCGGATGTTCGAGCAGCTCCCGGAGACCGGAGAGAAGGTTTATAAATACACCCGCTCGATGCTCGGCGAGAGCCCCAGCCGCGTTGTCGACGAGGGCATCAAAATCATCGACAAGGGCAACAAGGTCATCGAGGGAGCTGGCGGGATTCTTGAAGGGATTCTGGGTAGATAGTCGGAGCCGATTCGCTGCTGACGTTTCACTCATGAGCTCCAGATCTTCCGAGCCGAACCACGAATCGCGCCACAGATTTGATTGGCTTGGTCCGGGAAAGGGTGTGGAGTGACGGCAGTGAGTTTTGATTACCCGGAGAGCTTTTTGCTGCTGCCCCTACTGGCTTTGATCGGGTGGTTCTGGCCGCGTCTTGGTATCTGGAGGCCGCTGCGGATCTTGATCGTGCTGCTGGTGGTTCTGGCGATGGCGGGGCCGACGATCCGGAAGCAGCAGAACTCGTTGGATCTGGTGGTTCTGCTGGATCGCTCGGAATCAACCGAGGACTTGATCGACAAGGGGCTTCCTGAGTGGATGCGCCTGTTGGAGAAATCAAAGCCCTCGCGGCGCGACAATCTCAAGCTCGTTAACTACGCTGCGGAAGTTGCAGAGGCCGGTGTGGATGGCTCGACCTTCACAGGCTCAAGGAAGTTGACGCGGACTGGTCTCGCTCTCTCTAACTTGATGGCGCAGGTGGATGAAACGCGTCCGACCCGGGTATTGCTTTTCACCGACGGCTACTCGACAGAGCCACTAGTGGAGGCTGCGGCCCAGATGAAGCAGCGGGGCGTGCCGCTTGACTTCCGCTTGGTGCGGGATGAAACCACCCAGGATGTGCGCGTGGCGCGGCTGTCGTTTCCGGAGCGCGTCCAGATCGGCGAGCCGTTCCTGATCTCCATCCTAGTGCGAGGAAACGAGGACGGTGCGGTGCCGATGTTGCTGCGCAGGAACGGTCAGGTGTTGGTGGAGACGGTGGTGAATGTAAAGGATGGGGTGGGGACGGCGGAATTTACCGATCGCATCGCGCAGCCAGGATCTTACGAATACGATGCAGAGATCCGTCCGGAAAAGGACGCGCATGTGGGGAACAACCGGATGCTGCGATGGATCGAGATCACAGGCGGTCCGCGGTTGGTTTTGGTGACGAAGTATGAAGACGATCCCGTGGCAAAGGCCATGGCGGACATGGATTTCGACGTGCGGGTGGTCAGCGATTTCAACGAACTCCGCCCGGGCCTGCTGGCGGGCACTAAGGCCGTTATATTCAACAATGTCCCTGCGCATGAGATGCCAACGGATTTCATGAAGTCTCTCGATTTTTTTGTCCGGGAGCAAGGCGGCGGATTTCTCATGGCGGGTGGCGAGAGGTCCTTCGGCTCGGGAGGCTATTTCCAATCGGCGATCGATGAACTCCTTCCAGTCTCGATGGAGTTGAAATCGGAGCACCGGAAGCTGGCGGTGGCTCTTGGGATCGTGATGGACCGCTCCGGATCGATGGCGGTCAGTGTGGCTGGCGGAAAGACCAAGATGGATCTGGCGAACTCCGGCGCGATTTCGGCAGTCAACCTCTTGGGTCAGATGGACCAAGTGACGGTGCTGGTGGTGGACAGCGAGCCGACCAAGGTGGTGCCGCTGAGCGCGGTGGGAGGGAAGCAGAAGGAGATCAACCAGCGGATCTCGCGAATCACCTCCTCCGGCGGCGGGATTTATGTCTACACCGCTCTGAAAGCAACTTGGGAGGAACTGCGCGAGTCACAGGCGGGCACGCGGCATGTGATCCTTTTCACTGACGCTCAGGACACGGAGGAGCCGGGGGATTATAAAAAGTTGATCGATGAAATGACGGCCGAGGGGGCGACAATCTCGGTCATCGGCCTTGGCACGGACAAGGACGTGGATTCGCAGCTCTGCATGGATATTGCCAAGCGCGGGAACGGGCGGATGTTTTTCTCGGACCAGCCGATGGATATACCGCAAATTTTCGCTCAGGAAACGGTAACAATCGCGCGCTCCGCCTTTCTTGACGAGCCGGTAGGGACGCTCGCTTCGGGGCGGTGGGCGGAGATTTCGCCAAAGCCGCTGGAGTGGATGCCGCAGGTGGATGGTTACAACCTCTCCTACGCGCGGGAGGATGCGACAGTCTCCCTGGTCAGCACGGATGAATACGTGGCTCCCTTGGTCGCCCATGCGCGGCGGGGTCTTGGGCGGACGGCGGCGGTTTCGTTTCCGCTCGGCGGGGAACATTCGGAGACCGTGAGGGCTTGGGAGGGCTACGGCGATTTCATGCAGACGATCGGCCGCTTTCTGATGGGCCAGGAGATGCCGCCGGGAATCGCTCTGCGGCACAAGGTGGAAGGGACAAGGCTGACGCTCGACTTGCTTTACGATGTGGAGGAATGGGGCGAACGCCTGAACCGCGAATCACCGACGGTGAAACTCCAAGAAGAAGCCGGCGGGCCGATCCACGAGCTGGCTTGGCGGCGGGTGGCTCCCGGGCATTTCTCGCTGGAGCGCGATCTCGACGAAGGTAGCGTGGTCAAAGGCGCGATCCGTGTCGGGGAAAACGCCCTGAGCTTCGGGCCGGTGAGCGTGGGCTCGGCGGTGGAATGGGCGTTCGATCCGGAGCGGCTGGCGGAGCTACGGCAGGTTTCCCACCAGACGAACGGGCGGGAACTGCTGAATCTGGAGAAAGCCTGGCTGCGGCCGCCGTACGTTGCGGAGACTTCGCTGGCCTTGCCGATCGGTATCTTACTTGTCCTGCTGGTGCTCCTCGACGCGCTGGTGACGCGGACCGGTTGGAAGCTGCCGCAGCGCGTCAAAATCCAAAAGCCTCTGGTTGCCGCGCCGAAAAGAAAAGTCGCGAAAGCTCCGAAGCCCGCGGCGATAAAACCAGAGCTGCCGCAGAAACAGGTGCCGCCCCCAGCCGAGCCAGTCGAAGCTGCGGAATTCGCCAGACGCTCCCGCTTCCAACGGGCGAAGGATCGGAAATAAAACCTGCGACGACGGATGCCGCGAGTCCCATATCGCAACAAGGAAAAGATACAGGTATTTAACTTGAACCCGTCCGACCACCACCTCGTCCACTGGTGCCCAAGCAAATGTAATTGGGAAATATCCGGTGAATCTCGCTTTGTCCGTGCGCTTACGGGCCGGGCTCACACCGACGGACACGATTCAAATAGGGCCGCATCAGATATTCCGGACACCCCCACTCCTCGATCACGTGGAATCCTGCCATCTAGAGATTAATCAAAAAATTCTTTCAATTGGCTCTTGGTTCGGCGATCCAGTTGCTTGTAGATGGCATCCCCCAACATTCCCCCGAAAATTCCACTTCTCCTTGTGGCCACATTCTTGTCGGCCTCCGGTCCATCATTCGCGGAGGCAGTCCACACCTCACCCCTTGGTTACGCCAAGATTACCTGTCTCAGGAACTCGGACACCATCGTGGGAGTTCCCTTCCGCATTCAAGGCAGCGTCACTACGATCCTCTCCGCCAATCCTACAACGGCACAAAACGGAGAAACCGCGACACTCACCTTCTCTCAGACTAGCCTCCCGCCCCTGAATTCTCACTACATGAAATTCAACGGAGGCACCCGCGATGGCAGATGGTTTGACATCATCGCCAATACTGCAAACTCCATCACCATCAGTCTGAACGGCGACAATCTTACTGGAGTCGTCAGCGGGAACTCCATCGTTATCGCACAATACTGGACACTCGACACGCTCTTCCCTCCCGCACAAGCCACCACCTCCTGGACCCTCGACTCCGCAACCGGCAACCAGGTTCCCAATGGACACGCGATTGTCGCTTCGGCCACAGCTTTACTCATGGAACGCAAAACCGAACTGCTTCTTCCAAATGTCACCGGCACAGGCGTCAGCAGGCTCCCCGGAACGCCCCACTATGTCACGGCCAACACCTGGCGCTTACAAGGGGTATCTGGTAGCTATGGCTCTCAAACTCTTTTCCCCGATTCGTATTTCATCGTCCGTCACAAATCGAGCGTCCCTCACCCGACCGTTTTCCGTTCCGTAGGCGAGGTGGAGATGAAAAATTTCACAATTCCTCTCGCCACCAATATATCCGGCAGCCGAGACACTTACATCGCCATTCCCAGACCTATCGACATCCGGCTTGATCAACTCAACCTTGCCGGGACAGATGCTTTTGTCACCAGTGACGGTGCCTTCCTTTCCCAACGCCGGGACCAGCTCCTTGTTTTTGATAATTCCGCCAATCAAATTAGCAAAATTCCCAGTGCCGCCTACTATTTTACTGGGGGAAACTGGCGGATCTCGGGAAATAGTGACCCTCAGAACCATGTTGTCATCCGCGCAGGAAGTGGCCTTGTCATCAGAAAATACCAAACTCCCGGCGGCACGACTTCATTCTGGAACAACACACCCAGCTATACAAATCTCCGATAATCCAATCTCCAATGACACTTAGACTCCTGACCAAATCCTTCCTCTTTGTCGCTGCCTTCACACATGTTCAAGCTGCATCTTCCATCCTTTTGGAAGTCGGCCAGCTCAAAAACTCATCGGGAGCCGCCGTGTTGAGTGGTTCCTGGATTCTTATCCTAAACGAATCCAATTCGAATGTCTTGCCGGGGGGAATGGCAGCCACTTCGGCCTCCCCTGACGCAAATTTAACCTCAGCCAACACGATGGCAGTCGCCCAGGATTTCTCCGGTAAAACCCTGGATCTTGGCTCCATGATCGGAACTGGAAGTATCAGAGCCATAGGAACCATCACTCCAGAAAACGATCCCGATTATGGAGGAGGCTTCGGGGTATCGGGGACCATAAATTTCGCCAACGGCGAGGAGGGGCGGGCGTATGGGGTCTACTGGATTCCGGGATTTGCTCCGGGCGACACCCTGCCGACTTCTGGAATGTATCAAGTCGGTGGAATTTTCCGGTCAAGCAGCAGTGCGTCTGCCCAATTTGGCACATTTTCCCCTCCAGCGCCGCAGGACAATGTAGCTACTGGTTTTAATACGAATACAATAAATGCCATCGTCGTTACTGCCATTCCCGAGCCCACCACGCTCCTTCTTTCCTCACTCGGCCTGGTTGCTCTCTTCCGCAGATCACGTAATCCCTGAGCCACCGCACTCGATTAAGAGTGTTTTCCTCAGGCTTAAAGGTAAATCGGCGGTGGCTATCTCGGCCGCTTGGGATCTGCAATGCTTTTGCGGACGTGCCTGAGATCGTTCTCGATGCGGGTGAGGATCTCGGTCAGCTCCGGCTGCGGGTGATCGGGATCGGGTAACATGGAAAGCTCCTGCATGGTGGAGACGATGATGCCGATGAAAAGGTTCAGGATCGTAAAGGTGGCAATGATGATGAACGGAACGAAGAACGCCCATGCCATCGGGTGGCTCTCCATCACCGGGCGAACGATTCCCATCGACCAGCTTTCAAGAGTCATCACTTGAAACAATGTGTAGAGGCTGGAGCCGAGATCGCCGAACCATTGTGGGTGGGCCGGGCCGAACAGCCGCGTGGCCAATACGCCGGCGGTGTAGAAGAAGATAGCCATCACCGCACCCACTCCCGCAAGGCCGGGAATCGAATGAAGGAAAGCGGCAACCACTTTCCGCAACGAAGGAATGACGGTGAGGAGCCGCAGCACCCGCAGCACGCGGAGCGATCGCAGGACCGCCCATGGCCCGGCACCAGGAACAACTGCGATACCCACTACCAGCAGATCGAAGACATTCCAGCCGCTGCGCCAGAAATGCCTCTGATAGGCGATGAGGTTGAGCAGCAGCTCGACGATGAAGATGCCGAGAAAAACATGATCGATGGCGACCAAGAGTCCGCCCCACCGCTCCATAACCGCCCGATCCGTTTCCAATCCTAGGATCACGGCGTTTAGCAGAATGATAGTAACAATGAAATACTGAGCCTTCTGCGACTCCACTTGATGGGCCAGGGCAATGCGCCAGGGCGCGACTCCGGGCCGTCTCACGAAATCTCTGAATTCCTGTTCTTCCATGGCGAGCGCGAGGCTGCTTTGTCGCCAATGGAAGAAAAGATATTTATTAGGAATTTCCGGGGGCAGCCGGAGCGACCGGGTCGTCTAGAAAAAGCCAAGATCGACACCTTCGGAATCGGGTCCGGGGAAGTGATCGGCAATGAAATCCTGCCAGACCTTGCGGCTGGCGGGGGAGAGGGTATCGGTGATCTGATTGATGCACCTGGAGCACATGAGGAGGGGGAGGGCGCTCTCAACTAGGCTTCCATCGTGGCGGAATTGAGCGGAGAGGGTGAAGCCCTCCGCCTGATCGCGAGGGGTGCGGCAGGCGACGCAGGAATCCAGCCTTTCTTCGGTATGCTCCATCGCCATCCACTCGAGCATGCGGGCCTCCCAGTTGATCTCGTTTTCCAAGAACTGGCGGATGGCGGACTTGGATGCGTCACTGAAATTCCCGGAGACTCGGTCGCGGCATTCCTCGCACACGGCGTATTCGAGGATGCACTCCTTGCGGTGGTAGTGCTTGTTTACAACCCATGAATCGGCGGTGAAACGCAGCAGACCCTCGCAGACGACGCAGGTCTCAAAAGGCCTGTCGGTCTCGACGGAGTGGAACCATTTCTCAAGCTTCGGCATGGGAGACGATACGTTTCTATCAGCTTCTTTGCAATCGGCAGTTGCCGCTGTGGAACCGTTTGCGGCTGGCGGAGGAGCTGTTAGCTTGAGAGCGGATGATCGAAGTTCGTTTCAATCGTGGACTGTATCTGCCGGAAATGGACTTCTGGCTGGACCCGTGGGAGGCGAAGGATGAAGCGTTCGTTTCACACGCTCATGCGGATCATTTTTCCCGGCATCGGCTGGCGCTGTGCTCCTCGGTGACGGGGCAGCTCCTGCGGAAACGTTTCAACATGGCAGATGCGCGGTTGGAGGCGGTGGACTTCGGAGCGGTGGTGGAAAAGGATGGCTTCCGGCTGCGGATGCTGCCTGCGGGTCACATCGTCGGCTCGGCGATGCTGCACGTGACGCGTGTGAAGGATGGCGCGACGTTGCTTTACACGGGGGACTTCAAGGTGCGGAGAGGGCGGACGACGGAGGCTGTGAATTTCATCCAGGCGGACACGCTGATCATGGAGACGACTTTCGGGCTGCCCCATTTCGTTTTTCCCAGTCCGATGGAGGTGGAGGCGGGAGTGCTGCGTTTCGTCAACGATGCCTTGGCTGACGGGGAGGTGCCGGTGCTTTTTGGCTACTCCTTGGGCAAGGCGCAGGAGGCGCTGGCGCTGCTAGCGGAGCACGGAATCCCGGTGCTATCACATCCCAAAGTTGCGGAAATGACGATGGAGTGCCGGACTGCTGGGGTGGATCTGCCGGAGCCGGAGGTTTTCGAAGGGTTTGCGCGGCCGGGGCATACGGTGGTGGCACCTCCCAACGCGGTGACGGCGAAACTATTTCGCAGCTTGAAAAATAAACGCACGGCGATGCTGACTGGCTGGGCGCTCCAACCGGGTTCTATATACCGATACCGGGTGGATGCGGTGATCCCGATGTCGGACCACGCGGATCATCCGGGCCTGCTTGAGTGTGTGACGCGGGTCCGGCCGAAGCGGGTGCTGACGGTCCACGGCTTTGCGAAGGAGTTCGCAACTGAGCTGAGGGGAAGGGGGATCGAGGCATGGTGCGCGATGGGAGGCGACCAACTGGAGCTATCACTGGGGAAATCGCCAGCCGCATCGGCCGGTGTCACTATTCCGAGACAGAACCGGCCGATATGCCAGCTCGCGGATTTTTCCGATGTCTGCCGCCTAATCGGCGAGACCAGCAGCAGGCTCTCAAAAGTGGAGCATCTGGTGAACTATCTCCGCAGCCTGCAGACGGAAGAGGATCTGGCTTTGGCAACAAGATGGCTCACTGGGGAGGCGCTGCCGAGGCACGGCGGCAGGCGCACTCTGAATATCGGAGGAGCTGCGATCACACGAGCACTCGTTTCAATCCCCGGTGTGAAGCTGGAGCGGTACCGGGCAATCTCGGCTACGCACAATGATCTGGCGCTGACGGCGCGGGTGGTGCTTCAGGAAGTATTTGTTTCTCCTGCACCCCTTAGCTTGAGCGGGTTGGATGAATTTTTCAAAAATCTCTCGAATCGGGGCGGCTCCTTGGAGAAGGTTGATGACTTATCCAAGCGGCTGTTTGAACTGCATCCTGTGGAGGCGGAGACGGTGGTGAAGTTGTTAACTGGCGACCTGCGGATCGGCTTGAAAGAGGGGCTGGTGGAGGAGGCGCTGGCGTCGGCCTTCAAGGTGCCTGCGGGGGAAGTAAGGCAGGCAAACATGTTGACGGGCGACCTGGGGATGACCGCGCGGCTGGCGAAGCGTGGTGAGCTGTCCGGTGCAAAGCTGACGCCAATGGTTCCAATCCGCTGCATGCTCGCCTCGCCTCTCGAGCGGAATGTAGATGATGATCGCCCGAGCTTTGCCGATCTGCCGTTTAAAGCGCCGCTGTGGCTGGAGCCTAAATACGATGGAATCCGCGCCCAGTTACACAAGACAGGGCGGGAGGTCGGGCTTTTCTCAAGGGATCTGCGGCCTCTTGATGGAGAATTTCCAGAGCTGATCGCGGAGGTGCGGGAGATGAGCGGCGACTTCATTTTGGATGGCGAATTGATCGCCTATGCTGAGGGCCGGAAGCTTGGCTTCGCGGATCTGCAAAAGCGATTGGGTCGGCGCAAAGTGGAGGGGGATCTGTTTTCGGAAAATGGCAACGCGGCGGTGGCGGTGCCGCTCAAGTATGTGGCTTTTGATCTGATGTGGGAGGCGGGGGAGGAGTTGCTTTCGATGCCCCTACGGGAGCGTAGGCGGCGGCTTGAGGGATTGGCGTTAGGCGGTATGTTGGATCGGATCGAGGTTATACAAGCAGTGGATACTCTGGGAGTGGAGGTGAGTTTCAAGCGATCGATTCAAATGGAGCACGAGGGACTTATCGCAAAGGATCCGGAGAGTGTTTACAGCCCTGGCCGACGAGGAGGGGCGTGGATGAAGCTCAAAGGCGTGATGCCTACGCTCGACTGCGTGGTGGTGGCTGCCGAGCAGGGTCACGGGAGACGCTCCGATGTGCTTTCAGACTACACCTTCGCCGTTCGCGACGAGGAGAGCGGGGAGCTGCGGGTGCTTGGAAAAGCATACTCGGGTCTGACGGACGTGGAGATCGAGGACCTCACCGAGCATTTCAAGAGGCACACGATCTTCAAGGACCGGCGGAGGCATCAGGTGGAGCCAAATGTGGTTCTCGAAATCGCCTTCGATTCCATCCGCCGCTCCAGTCGCCACGACTCGGGGTTGGCTCTGAGGTTTCCACGGATCAAAGCCATCCGCCGCGACAAGCGCCCGGACGAGATTGACACCCACCGCACCGCCCTCAGCCTGGTGGCGCGGTGAGGCATCAGGGTTGCTAGGACAGTAGCAGGCGGGAAGCCAACCTCCGCACCGAGGCGCGCCCTCCCGAATGGAGCAGGGACACTCCTGTTCCTTCTTCCTCCACCGATTGAATAAGACAACGACAGGAGTGTCGTGGCTCCGCCCCGCCAGTTTTAACATTTTCTCCTTCCGGCTAAACAAATCATTTTGTTAGAAACATATAGCGCATGCCACAGAGTGACTCCCAAACCTTTCTCCGCGATCTCGACAAGAAGCTCTGGACCGCCGCCGACAAGTTGCGCTCCAACCTCGACGCCGCAGTCTATAAACACGCTGTCCTCGGCCTGATTTTCCTCAAATATGTTTCCGATTCCTTCGCCGAGCGGCAGGCGGAGATCCGCAAACAGCTCACAGATCCCAAGAGCGACTTCTTCCTCGATCCGAAAGATTACGGCAACGCCTTCTCCCCGAAATACGAGGAGGCCATCCAGCAGAAGCTGGAGGAGCGGGACTACTACATCGAGAAAAACGTCTTCTGGGTGCCGGCGCTGGCGCGGTGGAAGACCTTGCAGGATTCCGCCAAGCTCCCGGCCGGGACGGAGATCCTCAAGGAAATAACCTCCACCGGCAAGCTCATCGACGACGCGCTGGAGGCGGTGGAGAAGGAGAAACGAGCGGAGAGAGATAGACTGCCCCGAAGGGCAGCCCGCAGGGTTCGCGCGGGGGCGCGAATCAACCCGAAGCTCAAGAACGTCCTCAACAAGAACTACACCCAGCTCCAGATCGACCCCGCGAACCTCGCGGGGCTCATCGACCTCATCGCCACCATCCCGTTCCAGCACGCGGACCTTCACGCGAAGGACATCCTCGGCCACGTTTACGAGTATTTCCTCGGCCAGTTCGCCCTGGCGGAGGGGAAAAAGGGCGGGCAATACTTCACGCCCAAGTCCATCGTCAGCCTCATCGTGGAAATGATCGAGCCCTATCAGGGCCGCGTCTATGATCCGGCGATGGGCTCCGGCGGCTTCTTCGTCCAGTCGGAGCGCTTCATCGAGGAGCACGGCGGCACCATCGGCGACATCATGGTCTTCGGCCAGGAAAGCAATCCCACCACCTGGCGGCTGGCGGCGATGAACATGGCCATCCGCGGCATCGACTTCGACTTCGGCAAGGAACCGGCGGACACCTTCACCCGCGACCAGCACCCGGACCTCCGCGCCGACTTCGTGATGGCTAACCCGCCCTTCAACATCAAGGAATGGTGGGACGGCAAGCTGGAGGGCGACGCCCGCTGGAA
>JBGTDO010000011.1:0-18260 GCA_041748235.1 Akkermansiaceae bacterium
GGTTCCGGACGGGGCTGGGAGGCTGTGTTTCGGCTCACCCGCAGGGTTAGCGCAAATCAAGGTTGCTGTGGCTTCCATGCCCTTGTGGTTACAACACTTGAGGGGATTGGGCGATCATTTCATTTTCCTCTTTAGGGTAAAGGCAGGCGGGTTCGGTGGACGTCTTCTCAACGAACTTCGGCATCAGATCGAGAAACTTCTCCAGATTCCCTTCCCGGATCTGGAAATAAGGATGGAGGCTGACGGCGTTGGAGAGTTTGGACATGCGTCGAGCCTCCCGCCGCAGCTGGGAAAACTCAAGCACGCTCATCGGGAAAATGGTGGACAACGCAACTCAGAGGCAGGTGCACCGGGTGCCAACAGGCGAGCTTGTCCGGTGGCATCTTGTTCCTTTACTTCCACTGCCCCGGTCATGTTCACTGGCGCGCGATGTTGCCTTTTCGACTCCCGGCGTTCCTGCGGTTTCTCCCGCTGCTTACCATTTCCCTCTCCGCACAGGAACTGGATGCGGACGCACAGCTTCTGCTGGACACGCCTGTCCCTCCGCCTGTGGATATGATTCAACTGGTGCCTGAAGCCGAGCTGCCGGACCCCGGCTTATCCCTCGGAGCGGCGATGCCGGACAACATTACGATCGACAACCAAGGCGGGACGATCGAGGGCAACGTAGAAAAGACGATCCGCCTCGGTGGCCCGGTTCATGTGAAAGGTGACAGTGGCGTAGAGATTTTCTCCCGTCGTGCCGAGGTCGATCTTCAGGCGAAGAAAATCACGTTCATCGAAGATGTCACCGTCTTCCAGGGCAATATGCTGCAGCGTGGCGACCGTGCGGTCTATTTTTATGAGACCCGCGTGCTGGACGCGACCGGCCTCCGTGCCTCGATGGATCCAATTGTAATGGAGGCGGGGAAATTCTCGTCCGAATGGGACGGGGAAAAACAAATTTTCATCGGCAAGGACGCCGGCATCACCACCCAGGATGTAGAGAAACCGCAGTTCTGGGTCCGCTCCGATACCACGACGATCTATCCCGGCGACCGCGTGACCTTCAGAAACCTCAAGCTCTACGCGGGCGACACTCCGATTTTCTGGCTTCCTTACCTGAGCCAGCCGCTCGATAGTGTTCTTGGCTATCACTTTTCCCCAGGTGCCCGCTCGAACTGGGGACCATACCTGCTCAATACTTATGGCATCATGCTGGGAGGCGAGCGCAATCCCGAGACCGGAGAGAACGAAGAGGCGTGGTTGCTTTCCCAATGGCGTTTGGATTTTCGGGCGACCCGCGGAATTGCCGCAGGTGTCGATCTGAAGGATATACGTGAAGAATACGTGGATGAAATTTCCGGTCTCAGCCTTTATCACCTCTACGATCTCAATCCTCAGGAGACCCGAACTGGAATCCCACGCGCGGAGATTGATCCCAACCGGTATAAAATCCAGTTGAAACACCGTTACCGCTTCGAGTTCGAGCAAGATGCGGAGTGGCGGCTCGATACGAATCTAACAAAACTTTCGGACCAGCATTATCTGGAGGATTTCGAGATCGATACCTACCGCGTGAACCCGGCCCCCGACAATACGATCGGCTTGTTCCGCAGAGATGACGACTCTTTGCTTTCGATCTTTGGACGGTTCCGCCTCAACGATTTCTACCGGACCGACACCCACCTTCCGGAGATCGCCTACGATCAGGTCCTCAAGCCGGTTTTTGGTTCCCAATTCCTTCATGAAGGCCAGACCTCGTTTTCAATTCGCGCCGTGCAGGCGGGGGATGTGACGAGGCGAGAAATCATCAATCCTCTTCTGACTCTCCCTCCGGGGAATTCCCGCGTGCCGGAACTTCTCCTCCGCCTGAATGGCTATGAGCGCCGCTTGGTCCAGCAGATTCGGGCGCTTCCGCCGGGTGATCCTCGCGCGGACGCCCTGCGCTCGGTGCTATTAGACACCGGCTTCCACCGCTTCCACACCAATCACTCCTTCTCACTGCCGATCCACTATGGCGACTGGTTCACTGTAACTCCACGAATAGGTGCCGCGTTCACCAACTATTCATCGGTCCAAGGTCCTGCCGATTCCGATGCCCGCCTGCTGCTTCATGGCGGAGCGGAAGCGTCTTTGAAAATCACCAAGGACTACGGAAACGTCAGCAACCACTCCCTGGGTCTTGACGGCATGCTGCATTTCATCCGGCCTTACGCGAACCTCTCCATCGTCTCCGCCGATGAGTTGGGGAGGGATTTTCCAAGGATCGACCGCCGCACCTTCACCACCCGGCCGCGCACACTCGATCCATCCCGCTACACCGCGATCGATGAGTTTGAGGACTGGAACATCCTCCGCCTCGGCACACGCAACCATCTCATCACCCGCCGCGATCAGCAGTCACATGAGTGGTTGTTTCTCGATACCTACATCGATCGGTATTTTCAGGATCCGGAAGGAAGCCGCAACTGGTCCAACCTTTACAACGATCTTCGCTGGCAGCCGCTCCCATGGCTGGGACTCGATATAGAAACACAGTTCCCCCTGTCCGGCGGAAACGATGGATTTTCGGAGTTCGCCTCGCGGCTACGTTACATGCCCAATGCGAACGTGGAGCTTTCTCTCGCCTACCGCCACTTGAGCAACAACCCGGCCTTGCTCGATTCCGACCGCATTGAGCTGACCACCTACATCCGCCTCAGTGAAAACTGGGGCGCTGGCTCCCATCATGTCTTTGAAATGGACAGTGGCATTCTGGAGAACCAGCAGTACACACTCCACCGCGACTTCGGAACATGGGTCGTTGGCGGAGGATTCACCCATCGCAGCAATTTGTTTGAGGATGAATTCGGCGTGGTGCTCGCTCTCACACTTAAAGATTTTCCATCCATCTCCTTGCCTTTCGGGACCGGCAGCCAATAGTCGGGGCAGATGCCGATTTCCCCACGCGATCTTCTTGATGCCCTTAATTTCCGTTATGCTACCAAGAGTTTTGATCGCGCACGGCGGATTCCCAAAGAAACATGGGATGCGATCGAGTCCTCGCTAACTCTCACCCCTTCCTCGTTCGGACTGCAACCTTGGAAGTTTCTCGTTATCGATTCGCCAGATGTTCGCGAGAAACTAAAAGCTGTTTCGTGGGGGCAATCTCAAGTCACGGACGCATCGCATCTGGTTGTTCTGACAACCCGGACCGATCTTGAGCAGGCTGATATCGACTTATGGGTGGCCCGTCTATCCCTCGTCCAAGGCACCCCGCTGGAAAATCTGGCCGGATTGTCAGGAGTCATCTCCTCTTTCTCTGGAGGCATGAGCATTGCGGAAAAGCAGGCATGGAACACCCGTCAGGTTTACATCGCCCTCGGCCAGCTGATGACCGCCGCTGCGGTGCTGGGGATCGACAGCTGCCCGCTCGAAGGCATCTCCGCCCCAGGCTACGACGAGGTTCTCGGCCTAAAAGACAGCGGCTACGCCACCGCCGTCGCATGCGCGTTAGGCTTCCGCTCGGCCGATGATAAGTATGCCTCCGCTCCCAAAGCACGTTTCCCACAAGAGCAGGTGATCGTGCATGTGTGAGAAGCCCTCAATCTCTCCGGGAGAATCGCATGTGCCGCCAGTTGGGGGAGGTGTGGCCTAGAGGCATTCGCCCTGCTCTCGGCGAATCTTCACCGCAACAAAATCGGCGTTGGAGAGGATCTTTTTCTCCACCTTGATGGCGACAGATTTCAACGGGTAGTTGCTCAGAAGAAATTCCGCCGTGTCGGTCGCAAGAGTTTCTATCAAATTTCGCGGTCTCGACGCAGCCAGCTCAACGATCCGGAGGGAGACGGCATAGTAGTCCACGGTGTTTTCAACCTTGTCATGAAGGCCGATGAAACTCTGGGACGGCGTCATCCACACGCTGATCCAGAGCTTCTGAGGATTGCCCCGCTCTTCGTCGGGCACGCCAATGTGCGTCTCCACTTCCAGCCGCCGGATCTCAATTTCATCGCAACTCATGGCAGAAGCTTCTCATCGATCACCCGATCCAAAAGGATTTTCGTCGCGGCGTTTAGCTCCAGCTGCCGCGCTTCATCAATGCTCACCCAAACAAATTCCTGCGCCTCCTCGTTGAGCGTGACCTCGTCCGAATCAGCGCGGGCGATGTAGTTCAGCAGCAAAAAATGCTCCCGGCGGAAAAACTCCGGCGAGTCGATGCAATCCTGCACCATGACGAAAAGGACATCGGAGACGGCCAGTCCAGTCTCCTCGCGGATTTCCCGCTTCAGCGCATCCTCACTGGCTTCGCCGCGTTCGATCTTGCCGCCGGGGATGCCCCAGAGGTTGCTCCACTTGTGCGTGCGGATCATAAGCAGTTTTCCCGCTCCATTGTGGATCAATGCTCCCACCGTTGCGACCGGGCGATCAGCCTTGCGGAGGTCGAACAACTTCACCAGCACCCCGAGATCCGGGACCGTGATGTCAGGGCGCACCTTGGCGAGCACTTCGGCATGGTGATAGCCGGTTAAAACCGCTATTGATGAAATTCCGCCGTGGCGAGCCGTCTCAATGTCGTGAGTCATGTCGCCGATAAAGGCGGTCTCCTCTTTCAGCAAACCGTGACTTTCCAGGATGTGCGCGATCAGCTCCCGCTTGTCCATCACCCCCGCGTAAGTCGCTTCAAAAAAATCCTTCATGCCGAACTGCTCCAGCTGCCGCGCAAAGGCGTCCGCATCCATTGAGGTCAGCACGAACATCCGCAGCCCCCGTTCCCGCGCCCATTCCAGCTTCTCCCGCGCGTGCGGGAGCACGGTCACGAGGCTCAGCGCTCCATCAAAGGCGGGGCGGAAATGCGCCTCCAGCTCGTCAAGGGCGATGCCCGGAAGGATTTCCTCGTAAAACTCGCGGTAGGGGAGGCGGAAGCTGCGGCGGAAGCCCTCGCGGTCGTAGGGCGCGATTCCGTATTTTTCCAAGACCATATTGGTCGCTTCGATCACGGGTCCCATGTCGTCCACCAAGGTTCCGGACCAGTCGAATATCAGATTCTTAAACATACGATTATCCCAAGGTGAACTTCACCGACTTGATCTTGTTCGTGCCGAAGCGCTGTTTGATTTTCCGCAGGAGCTCCGGTTTCATCTGCTCCAGATGAAACCTCATCGCCGGCTGGGTCACCCGCAGCACCAGATTTCCATCCTTCACCGATACCGGCTCCGTGTGCGCGCCGATGAATTCCCCCGCGAGTTCCTTCCACACCGCTTTCACCTCGTCTTCATCAAGGCTCTCTGCGAAAAACTGTTTGCGCAGGATGTCATCGACCCACGCCCCGGCCCTGCTGATGTTGGCACCGAGATCGTCCGGCTTGTCACAGCCGAGCCACTCGCGCATCAGCTCGTCGTGTATTCCCTCGCGGCGCGTCGGCTTTTTCTTCCTAGGCGCTGCCATGGTCCTCACTCCAGTCCGTCCTCGCCGATCGCTTCCACCGGGCAGCCCTCCATGGCCTCGCGGCATTGGGCTTCCTCGTCTTCGTTTTCCGGTTGCTTGAAAACGAAGGAATAGCCCTCGTCATCCGCACGGGTGAAATTGTTCGGAGCGGTCTCACGGCACAAGTCGCAGTCAATGCACTGGCTATCGACGTAAAACTTACCGCCGACGTTCTCCTCGTTCTTGTCTTCCTTGTCTGCCATGATGAAAAGTGATTTCCGCCCCTTCGATGCATGGGGACGGCTCCGCTTGCAACTGCAAACTCAGATTTCAGCTCCTTGGACTGCTACAGCCTGCTGTAGCTCTCGGCAATGCAGCCTGCTGCGAGCCGGGCGGCATTGGGATCTCCGCGGCCGCTCACTCATCAGTCCTCCGCCGCTGACAGCAAGCTGTAGCACTTGACGGAAGAGCGATTTTACCGCCCTACCTTGATCCTGGCGGGCACCTCGTTGATCCGGATCCCCGCCTTCCCGAGCGCGTCCCAGATCTGCAGCAGCCGTTCTAGGGGCACGAGCTTGTCCGCCTCCAGCTCCAGCTTCCGGCCGGGGTTCTGCTTCTGGTAGGCCTGGAGGTAGGAATCGAGCAGTCCCTCCGGCACTGCCAGCGCGTCGAGCGTAATGTTACCAGCGGCGTCCACGGAGATAACCGAGCGGGTGTCCGTGACGGTTTCGGTCGGGATCTCGTTAACCGTCGGCAGCTCGATCTGGAGCACGTCGCGCGGCTTTTTAAAAGTCGTGGAAACGATAAAAAACACCAGCAGGATGAAAAGAATGTCGATCATCGGCACGATCGGCACCTGGGCCCTGCTTCGCCTGACGCGGTAGAATTCCATCTTAGGCGGCGTCCTGGGTTTGGCGGGAGCAGACGGAGATGAAATCGGTCATCACCGCCTCCATTCGGGCGGTGAGGCGCTCGATGCGGCGAGTGAAATAGCTGTGGGCAATGACGCAAGGCACAGCGATAGCGAGACCAAAAATCGTGGTGTTCAAAGCCTCCGCGATCCCGCGGGCAATTGCGAGGTGGTCGGTTGTTTCTCCAAGCCCTTGGAAAATGACGACCAATCCGGAGGCGGTGCCCAGCAGGCCGAGCAGTGGAGCGACCGTGATCACCACGTCCAGCACACCGATTCCGGAATACATTTTCACCACTTCCTCGCGGGCGCTTGCTTCCACAGCCTTGCTGATCTCACCGCTGTCGCGGCCGCGATGGCGCATGGCAACGGCAGCAAGGCGGGCGAGGGTGCTGCGACCTTTCTGCAACTCGCCGATAATGGGGCCGGAGTTCCGCGTTTCGATCGCTTCCAGATCGGAGGCGAGGCCGCTCGGGACAGTGCGGGATCTGGCGAGCGAGAGGATTTTAAACGCGATGGCTGTGAGTCCGGCGATCGAGCACAGGATCAGAGGATAGATGAAGATTCCGCCTTTCCTCAGAAATTCCATTGAGGCTTCGGTGGCGGTCACTGCGAGATAATCCATTGGGGTGGTGTTAGAAGTAAAAGTTGAAAATCAGTTCGAGCGCGTCGCCCTCCAGTTCCTTTTTCACGCCTGCTGGCATAGGTGGTATGCCCGCGTTGCGGATCGAGTTCAGGGTGAAGCCTTTTTGCACCTCGCCGGTCTGGATGTCGCCAACAAACTGAACGCTCTTCACCTTCCCATTGGGCTCCACAAAGAAGCGAACGGTGAGATAGCCAGGGGTGATGAAGTCCCGATGGCGCACGCAATTGATCTGCCATTCCTTTTCCACCGCCCGGCTGATGGCGGACTGATACCGACCCATCGGCGTGTCTGCCACATCAAGAGCGCTGCGGCCGGTGCGGGAAATGCTGCCTTGGATCGCCGTCTTGCTTTGGTTTCCACGAAATGCAGGATCACGAATCGGAGCGGGCTTCGGTGTCGGCTTGAGTTCCTCCTCCACCTTCTTTTCGGCGATACCCTTGACCTCGCCCTCACGGGCTTTGCGCTCTTCACGCGGCTTCAGATCTTCTTTCACCTCGGCCATCGGTGCAGGCGTGTCCACAGGGTTTGGTCCCTGGAGAAGCTTCTCGCGGATGGCGGGCTGCGCTGTTTCCTCCTCGCCTGGCACCGGGCTTTGCTCGCCTTTTACCACCTCTGGAGCTGTCTCGCTGATCGCTGGCTTGGTCGGAACAGCCAGCGGGACGTCGGCAGCGTCGGCAGTGGTATCGGGCATCTCCAGCTTGCCATCTTGATATTCGCTCTCCGTCGTCTCCACCTGCTCTTCGGGCCGGGCTTCGCGGCCGGCTTGTGAGGGCATGGCCGGATTGGCTTCGGTTGGTGCGCGATCGCTTGTGGCCCGGGTGTTGCGCTCGCCGATGAAGCGTCGGCTCTTCGGTGGCTCAGCGCTCTCTTGGTCAGCCGAGGTCCTAACTGTCCTCGGAGGCTCCTCCGGTGCCTTTTCCGCTGTCTCCAAAGTCGGCACCTGCTCGAACATTTCCGGGAAAATTTTGATTACGTGCTCGGGGGCGGGCGGGGCAGGAGGGGCGGCTTCTTTCCGTGCAAGTTCTGCGTTGATGAGCTCCATGCTGATCCATGAAATGAGCGCGACGTTCAACAGCATGGAGATAGCGAGAGCCATCGCCCACAGGCGCGCCTCATCTCCCTTTGCTCGTGAAACCGCCGCAGCCACGCTCCTAGTCTGCCTGATTTTCCCCACCGTGCAACGTTTCGCTCGTGGCTTCCAAGGCGCGGCAGATGATCCCGGCAACCATCCCTGCACAGAAGCCGAAGACGTGCCCGAAAACATCGGTGTTCGATCCAGGTGTCGCGCCGCCAAGCCAACCTAGAAGAATAAAACCGGCGATCAGCGGCGCCATCACCCGCAACCACGGCATCCGCACCTCTTCGCGAAAATTTTCCACCACGCCCACACCTGACAGAATCCCGAGAGCGCCGAATACCGCAGTCGAGGCTCCGAGGGAGGAAAAGGGCTCGGGATGGGTGATCCAAGAGGTCATTGCGTTCCCTGTGGCACCTGCGAGCAGAATCATCCCCCAGCCTTTAATCGGCCCGAGAGATTTGGAAACGAGGATGCCGAAAACTGTGCCCGTGGCGAGGTTGCCGACAATGTGCGGTCCATCGCCGTGCATGAAGAGGGCGGTAAAGGGTCGCCACCATTCACCGCGATCGATCAGGCCGATGCTGGAGGAGGCACCGCGGTTGGCGATCGATGGATCCTTTTGCTGAAGGTAAAAAACTACTAGGAGAGCCGTAGCCCAGACCAGCACGTAAAGCCAGCCCGCCGGGTGTCGCGCCCAATTGGATGGGATCATCGGGGCGAGCTGCTTCTGCTGGGACTCCACCGAGTATTCCTCCAGCTCCTCAAGCACTTTAGGCACCGCCTCCGCCTCCGTTTGGAGTTCGAACTCACCTGCCGCGTTTCCCTCCGCCACTCTGACCGATTCTCCCATGGCAAGAACCACCAGCCCGTGGTCGTATGCTTCGTCGAGTGAGCGATAAGTGCCAACATCGGCCCACTCCTCGCCTCCCTCGCTGCTCTCGATCTGACTGGGTTCACTCATCTGGAAAACATCGTCTTCAAACTCGTCTCCGCCTGCAATGCGTCAATCCCATGCTTTGGCGAGGTAATCCATGGCCGTGGGTGCTTTTCTGATCACCAGAGAGAAATGCCCGAGCTCCTCCTCGATGTGGAGTTCTGCCAGAGGCATCCGGGTTACAAAATTTTCCACCATGCGTGGCGAGATGTTTTTGTCATTTGCCCCGTGCCAGTAGTGGATTGGGTGATGGACGTCTTCGGGCCGGAACCCGGGTGTCTGGAAATAAACATCGGCATCGCTCATCACGCCTCTCCCACCCGAGGGACCGGTTGCTCCTTCGGCGAAACTCTTGGTGATCACCGGCCACACAGTCGGAGTCTCTAGCATCACCACTTGATCCTCTTTGTCCAAAGCATGCATCATCAGTGACATTGGGAGTCGGTCGGGACGCCCCTCGCACGCCAGCGCCAGCAAGCGGAACAGCAAGGTGAAGGTGATCGCTGGAGCCCTGCGGATTCGGATTGCAAGTCGGTAGGCGGGATGAAGCCCTGCAGGCCCCGCTTCCGCCCACGGAAGCGGCACCATTCCCCCCAGCACGACGGAGCGGGTCAATCGTTCTGGAATCGTGGCAGCGCATGCCAGCACATACGGTCCTCCTCCGGAAATACCCATCTGCCCGAACTTTCCAATTCCCAGATGATCCGCAAGTCCCGCCATCAGGCCGCCCCAATCGTCGAGCCGTCTGTTTTCGCAGATCGTCGATTGCCCCATTCCCGGGCGGTCCATCGCGATCAAGCGTAGCCCCCGGTCTTTTGCCAGATGATGCGCCAGGCGCGCCTGAAGGCGGGAGCTTGGCCAACCGTGATAGTAGAACACCGGCCCACCCGCAGGATCTCCATACTCATTCCACGCCAGCCGTCGGCCCGGAGCATATTCCCAAAAATTGGGCTCCTCCACCGGCGGAGGATTGCGGAGAAACGCGAGGCTATCGCCTGTGTCGTCCATAAAAGTTGAACCGCAATCGAACGCGAGCGCACGCGAACGAAGATGGTTGTTTCCATCAATGCTTGTGATCGTGCTCGACGTGATCGCCCAGCATGTCGCGGCCAAAATCGTTGGCGCGGTCGCGCCAAGTGGCGTGGATATGGTTGCCGTCGTTCTGGATGTTAGCCACTTCTACTAGGAAATCCGTACCTTGGATGCGGTAGTAGTAGGGGTCACCGCGCTTGAGACCACCGGCCCAGCCGAAGCGGAGGTTCTCCAGATCACTCTTGATCCGCGTCATATCCTTTTCTGCTAGTTCCTTGCGATGGCGGTTCGCATACTCAGCGATGAGTTCCAGCAGGCCTTGTTGTTGCGCCTCGGTCATTTCTGGGGCTGGGACGCCTACGGGCTCGAGCTGTTTGATCTTACGCTCCGCCGCAGTGAGGATTTCACCCGGTGGCTGATCCGTGTAAACGACTTCTTTACCGCTCTCTTTGAGGGCGGTCGCAAGCGCGCGGGCGAGATCCTCCTCGGCGGCGAGGGGGCGCGTGCCCTTCATCGCGTGATCAATCATTACTTCACCAGGGTTTGCGGCAAAAAACGACGGAGTGACAGCGACCGGTTTGCCATCGACGAGCGAGTAGTTCAGCGCCAAGTGGTGGCCTTCGAAACGCCAGCCCCAAGTTCCTGTCGCGGAGGGCTCGCCGAAGATCGAAGTGAAGTACGCCTTTGGATTGCGGTATTCGGGTTTCTTCTCGATCTCTCCCAGAAAGGCCTCAAGCGCCATGATGGTATCGACCTTCACCAGTCCCGGCTCGCTCAAGACGGAGCGGAGGAGCGTGCGCACCAGCTCGATCTGCTTTTCATCGAGGTCCCCTAGTGGCAGCCCATTACGCGGGCGTGGCACGAATCCCCAGTTCTCGCGTTCTTGGGCATCGAAAGGAAAGCGCGCCTTTTTTTCCTGCTCGTCGCTCAAAGCTGCGATCAGGTTGTTTGCGGCTGTCGCCATGTCATCGGAAACCTTCTGGAGGTTCTCGGCGATCTGTGGATTGTCAGGCTCTTTGGCTGTGATCGGGTGGATGGCCAGGAGGCTAACTAAAAAGAGGTTTTTCATAAGGGGTAGATACGTCTCGCAAGCCCAGTTATATCGCTTCCGGCCGATATTGTCGAAGAAGAGTTTCGGCCAGCGCCTGGTGGCAGAAAGGACTGAACCCTGGGTCGAGTTCACCATAACTCTAGCACCCGGCAAAAAAGCTTGAGCCAGGCTTGTGAGCGGGGGCGGGGATCAGACAAGCTATGGCATGAGCCGATCAAACACTGAACTCACTCCTGATCTATTGCACGCCGCTCTCGTGGAGCTTTCCGGGAACGGCGGCCGGTTGCCGGGTAGGGATGTGGTGGAGCGAGCCGGGCTTCGAGCCAAGGTTGAGGGGGACGAGTGTAGTATCTATCCTGCTACGGGCAATGTGCGTTGGAAGGCGGTGCTCCAGTTGCAGAGTATCGCGTTGGTGAAGGCTGGCTTCATTCAGAAGAACAAGGGAATTTGGTCGATCACAGAAGAAGGAGAAGCCGCCATTGAGATGGGTCCGCAGGCACTTTGGAAAGAGATCAAGAAGCGCTACAAGGAGTGGAAGCAGAATCAGCCTCGGAAAGACGATGAAGACGAGGAGTTACCTGATCCCGATAAGGAAGGAGAAGGGCGTGCCATCCGGACCACGATACTTACGGAAGAAGTGGAGGCTCTTGCAACAAAAGGCATACAAGATGCGATCCGCGCACTTGACCCCTATGAGTTCCAGGATCTGGTTGCGGCGCTGTTGCGGGGGATGGGATATCATACTCCTCACGTCGCCCCCAAGGGCAAGGACGGCGGAATCGACGTGGTGGCATACAGGGATCCTCTGGGTACCCAGGCACCGACCATTCTCTGCCAGGTCAAGCATAGGCCGGCCTCCGCTTCAGGGATAGCGGACGTCCAGCGGCTGATGGGAGCTTTGCAGCATCAGAAAAGTGTGGGGCTCTTCGTTACCTCTGGAACTTTCTCCAGCGATGCGAGGCAGGCGGCGCGGACGTCGCACATCCACATCGAGCTGGTGGACATGGCGCGCTTTCTTGAACTGTGGATCGAGCATTACCCGACCATGGATGAGGATGATCGGCGTCATCTACGGCTGCGGACGATCCATGTGATGGCGGAATGAAAATTTGCTAATGCTGGATTCCACTTCTTGAGCATTAATGATGCCAGAAGGGTTGAGGTGAATTACAGTAGCTGGAATCGTAGACAGAGATGATGCCAGACGATAATATCAAAGAAGGTGATGAGGTGGAGTGGAACACCTCCCAGGGGAGGACGCATGGGGAAGTGGTGCGGAAGGTGACGGAGACCAAGAAGATCAAGGGGCACACTGCGAAGGCGTCGAAGGAAGAGCCGCAGTATGAGGTGAGAAGCGACAATACGGGAAAGAAGGCGATTCACAAGCCGGGGGCGCTGAAGAAGAGTGGCGAGTAAGCAAGAGGGAGAGCCCACGCGCGGGCCGCCGGCCTCGAGATCGTCTCGTTTAAGGCAAGGTTGATTTTATTGAGCCTCCGTGACAGCTTGGTGGCTGGAAACTTTGGAACCCCGGAGATCGGTGGCAAGAATACGATGTTGAATGAGAAAAATGAAGTGATGGAGTCGGAGGGCAATGAACGTCTGGAAGGAACTGTGACCGGATGGGAGACGGAGCGCGGCTTTGGTTGGGTGGCTTGTGAGGAGGGAAGTTTTTTTTGTCATATCCGGGAGTTTGAGAAAGGTTTTGTCCCAAGGAAGGGGGATGAGGTGACTTTCGTGATGGGGCTGGATCCCAAAGGGAGGCCGTGTGTGAAAGATGTGGTCTGCCCGCGCAAGCCCCCGGCGGTCTGGCTCGCAACGTGGCTGAAACTGTTGCCGCTTTTGGTCCTCCCGTTTCTAGCGAACCTGAAACTGCCGATCGCCCCGTGGATGGTGCCTGCGGCGACGCTGCCGATGTCGATTGCAGCCTGGATCCTGTGCCGCGACGACAAGAAGCGGGCGGCAACCGGGGAATGGAGGGTGACTGAAACGGAGCTCCACGGGCTGGAGCTGTTCGGGGGATGGCCGGGGGCCTTCCTTGCGCAGCGGAAATACCGGCACAAAACCAGGAAGGTGAGCTATCAGGCGATCTTCTGGTCGATCGTTTTCCTTTACCAGCTAGTCTCGCTGGATGTGGTCCTGGACCACAGGCTTTGGGATGAGGCTACGGCGTTTTGGAGGGATCTGTTGATTCCTTCCTACGCTGAGTGAGGGGGAAAGTGTTTTAGAAGAGGTGGAACCACGGAATACCCGGAAGGCACGGAAAGGAAGAGAGGTAACCCCGAATTTCACGATTGGAAAAGTTAGCGGGGGCGGACGGGGAGACTACGTCGGCTCATGCGGCGATGGCTTGGTAGATGAATTTGAGGAGACCAAGGGTAAGAGCAATGATTGCGATGACGCCTGTGATGACTGCGGCGATCAGGAGGACGGCGAAGCGGCGGGCGCTGCGAATGGCTTTTTCGCGCTCGGCTGCGGACATCGCGGTGGAGTTTGCTTTGCGGAGCAGGTCGTGGTTGCGGCGGTTGGATTTGAACCAGATGGAAAAGGCGTCGCCGACAATGGGGATCGAGCCGACGGCGGCGTTGAGGATGATGTTGAGGGCCATCGTGACCAGGGCCATGCGGGAAAGACCACGGCGCGCGCCTTCGCCGAGAATCGCCACGCCCACAAGCGAGGCCACAGTGTCGCCCACCCCCGGGAACAGGCCGAGGATCGGGTCGAGGCCGAACCGAATGTTGGTCCCTGGGATTCGAAAGCAATCATCCATGACCGAGGCAACCAAACTGGCGGCAGACCGCGCCTTTGGGGCTGGGGCTGGTCCTGCCCTTGGGTCGGAATCCGGTCCGGAATTCCGGGGGGACTGATTGCTGCTTCGCTTCATCATCAAAGGAACATGCGAATCGGGGTTTTCTCAAGCACTCAAGCACTGCTGCCGCGATGGGTGGCCAGTTACGAAATGGGGCTGGGCATGACGGATGCAATCCGACGCCACGTCAGGAGATGTGGTCCAGGGCTTTTTGGTAGGAGGAGTTGGTGAGGTAGTGGCGGAGCTTGGGATCGAAGCTGGAGAGGTTCGCTGCGGTGTGGGCGGCGATTTCTTCGGAGACATTTTTAAGGGCTTCGAGGTGGGCTTCGGGGTCGCGGTCGCGGAAGGAGTGGTCAGCGATGATGGCGAGGCGCTGGTTTAGGAGTGCGGTTAGCTGGGGGTGGGGCATTTGATTTTGTTAGTTTTCAGCGTTCAGTTCTAGTAAGAAGGACAGAGTGACAAGTGGGAAGGTCTCGCTATTGGTTGGGGGTGGCCTGGAGACGGTAGAAGTTTTTAGGAAGATCGGGTGGGGTAATGACGATGCTGTCGTCAGGGAGGTGTTCGATGCGGTGAGCGGGGACGGGCTGGAAGTTTTCCAAGGTATCCGATTCCAAGGGGACAAGGGTGGCGTAGCGGAGGGCGGTCTTGGAGGGGGAGTAGGTGAGGGTGCGGTCCGGTCGGGCCTGGATGGGGGAATTGCCGAGGAGAAAGGAGATGAGGTGCTGGTGGCGAATTTGCGGAGAGAGCTTGTTGGCGAGGGTCCAGTCGAGATAGGGCTGGTCGGGGTTTTGATGGAGGACGTCGGCGAGAATTTCCCGGTGGCTGAGAAGCCGAACGGGCGTGGACGCAAATTGGTTGATGGCGCTGAGGATGATGTTGGCGATGCGCGCCTGGGAAACGGTGGAGGGATGGAAGCCGTCTTTGCAGAAGAGGTGGAGGGGAGGGTTTTCGAGGCCTTCGGGGAGCTGATAGTAAGTGAACTCTGTGCCGTTTAGGTGGAAGGGCTTCTGGTCGAAGATCTCGTCTGTCAAGGAGTCGATACGGGCGAGGTAAGTGTCGGGGAGGGGGGAGATGAGGTCGACGAGGCTCTGGTTCATCACGGCGACACGCTGGCGGGCGAGCAGACGCCTAGCGGGATCAGTGTAGGAGGGATGAAGAGCAACCTCGGGGGTGGAGCCGATGTCGGGGACGGTGGCGACGATAATGGGAAGTCCGGAGGGGGCGTTGTTCCTGACCCAGGTGTGGATGTTGCGGAGCCGGGTGGGAATCTCGGCGAGGTAGGGAGGCGGTTGAGGGTCGAGATAGAGCCCGGTGTAGTTGGATTTCAGGTCGTTTCCACCGAGATAGATGAGGACGGCGTCCACGTCTGCTAGATCGCTGGCTAGCTCCTCTCGCGTTTTGAGGGCCGTCAAACCTTCGAAGGATTTAACCAGATCAAAAGCACTGGCGTTGAGAAAATAGTCCCATTTTTTGGCAGTGAAGGAGGGGACGCCGTAATTGTATTCGTAGCCGCCGTTGCGGTAATCGAGGTATGAGCCAAGAGTGGAGTTGTAGGTGCCCATGGTGAAGTGGGCGGGGCGGCGGGCGTGGAGGATTTCAACCCAGTTCCGGGTGTTGGCGGTGGCCGGTGAGGACTCGGGCGCTGAAAAAGGAAACTCGAAGATGTATTCCTCGGTCAATGAGTCCCCGATCGCGAGAAGCCGGAGGGGGGTGGCGGACAGACAGGATGTACCCGTGAGAAGAGAGGCCACAAGGAGGATCAGCAGGCTCGGGCCGCTGGTGTGCCGGGGGTGCTTCGGGGGGGTTATCAGTGTTAGGCGCACAACCGGAACTTACGCCCGGGCACGATTTTTTAAAGGTGTCTTTGAGCTATGTTTCTGTTGAGTCCGGCGTCCTATTTGAAGAGCGTATCAATCGGCATGGCGGACTTGCGGAGGAATTTTGGCAGGCGCTTGGGATCTCGGGGCTTGAAAAGCCGGAACGCGTAGCCGAGGAGGTGCAGGGTGAAAAGGTGGTCGATAATGCGGTAGCCGCGCTGTCTGCGGAGTAGGAGCGAGGAGGTCCAGGCGAGGGTGCGGCGCTTCACGCGAAAGGGATCGAAGGAGATCTTGATGCGGTAGCGGTGGCGGACGGCGGTGGGGTAGCGCTGCTTGTAAACTTTTTTCGCGGAGCGGATGTCCTCGCAAAGCGCCTCGTCGTAGGGGAGGAAATAATAGCGGCGGGCAAGGAGGATGATGTGGAAAAGGTCGCGCATGTGCTCAACATCCTCCACGGGCAGGTGGGCGGCGCGGGCGAGCTCGATCATCTTCGGAAACAATGAGGCGGCGGCTTCACCGGAACGCACCGCCTTTTCCTGATCCCTGACAAAGTGGCGGAGGATCTTGGAAACCGGGTGATTGATGAAGAGCGAATCCCAGTAAGCATGGAGCAGGGTGGGGATGCGAACGCGGCGGAAGAAGAGCTTCTGGCGTGCGAAATCCTCAATGTATAGGAGCTCGTTGATGAGGATGTCGGCGTGGGCGAGGAGTTCCAAGGCTGCCGGAGCGCTGTCGTGGCCGAGGCTCTTTTCCACCGATTGTTCGACCGTTAGACGATCCTTGAAAATGTGGATCGCTGCGGCGGCGTTGAGCCGGATCCATATATCGGACTGCGCGTTTCCAGGAAGGAAGGCGAGCCTTCGAAAGCGATGCCAGCCACCGGTCTGGCACCAGACGGACATGCCAATGACGTTGGGCGCGCCCTCCAGCTCCCTTGCGAAGCGTTCGCAATCGCGGCCAATGTAGGAGGGGTATTCGCCTGCTCCTTCGTATTCTCGGCGCGCCTGGAGCTCGATAATTTTCTGTTGGGTGACTGTGAAGAAGGCACCATTGAGCGGGAGGTATCGGAAAAAATCGCTCTCACCATGTTTCATGGAGACAATGAAGTTCGGGGAATGGATGTCACGGAGCGTTTCGGACAGGGTGCCGCGGTGCCAGATGAGATCGCCGATCCGGTGGGCACCCACGGTCCAGGTGCGCAGGATGAGCTGCTTTTCCCGTTGCTCGAAGGCAGGCAGGAGCCGTTTCAGAAGACGGTTCGTCTCGCCTGGATTGCGGAGGTGGAGCCGAGTGCGGACGGGATCTTTGACATCTTGCCCATCGCTTTCGCCGATGCGGAGGATCAGCCCGGAGAGCAGCGGGAAATCGTCCAAGACCTGGCTGACGAGGGAAATATAATAATCCTCCAAGCTTTCCGGATCGTCTTGGTAGCGTTCCTCAATGGCGGGGGTTGTGGGGAGGACATCGGTGGTAAGGAAGATTTTCAGGTGGAACTCGTTGTGCAGCAGTTCGAAAAGAGATTGAAATTTTTCCCTGAAGAAGGCAATGCGAGCCGCAGTCTCCGGCTCGTGCAGTGGATGGGCGGCGAGGTGGGCCAAGTCATCGAGCGTGACCGCGTTGTAGCCGAGGCCGGTGACCTCGCGGGCGAAGTGGCGCATGTCATCGTGAATGTGCTGCCACTGGGCTTCGGCGTCAGGGCCGCCGGTTTGCAGATGAGTGAATGGTATCTTTGACCAGTTGATCCGGCGTTTGTCATGGTCCCGGAAGAATGGGCCGATGGCGTCGATCAGAAAGAGCTGCACGCGCCAATGGGAAAGCGGATCGGAAATTTCGCGAGGAGAGGATTGTGACGGGCTTGTCACCGGATAGGAGGGTGGAAGAAATTTGTAGGAACTCGAATTTTAGGTTGTCAAAACCTCGGCGAGACCTCTTATTTGCGCTCCGCCCGCAAAGGCGGCTGTGTCAGGCCCGATAGCTCAGTTGGTAGAGCAGCGGATTGAAAATTCGCGTGTCCTTGGTTCGAATCCGAGTCGGGCCACCACTTATCTCTATTACATTAGGATTTGTGGGTGGTTCAGTGTTGCAGGAAAACTCGCCTAGATTGGAACTTGTAATTCGGGATGCTTGCTCAAGAGAATAACTAGCTCTTTGAAGGACAGGGCGGCTGACTATAACCCGCTTATTAGGAAAGGTAATGTCCGAGTCGTCGATAGCCCGGATGCGGATTCTTGTATACCCGGGCTCCTGCCTTGACCTCCTTCACTTCGCTCGCTTCTTTGTAGTCATCGTTTTGGATGCTTCCCATAATAGTATCACGGCTTCTCCTGATGATCGCACCCGCCCGGCTACCTACGGCGGCAGCGTGCCCAGCTCCCGACAGTAGGCACGACAGCAGGCCGGACCGTAGCTAAGCCATCACCGCGTCCAGCGGGCTGCACACGCCAAGGCCATGCGCGCCCATCGCCACATGCAGGTAGATCTCTGTCGTAGTGATGTCCTCGTGCCCCAGCAGATCCTGGATCCTCCGCAGATCCGTTCCGTTCTCCAGCAGATGCGTCGCGAATCAATGGCGCAGCGCGTGGCTCGTCACCCGCTTCCTGA
>JBGTDO010000012.1:0-43844 GCA_041748235.1 Akkermansiaceae bacterium
TCAGGAAGCGGGTGACGAGCCACGCGCTGCGCCATTGATTCGCGACGCATCTGCTGGAGAACGGAACGGATCTGCGGAGGATCCAGGATCTGCTGGGGCACGAGGACATCACTACGACAGAGATCTACCTGCATGTGGCGAGGGGCGTGCATGGGCTCGGGGTGTGCAGCCCGTTGGACGCGCTCGCGGCGTAAAGAACATTGGGGTGCCTGCTGGAAGAGGAGCAAAATAACTGAGAGGGGGAGGATCGGAGGGGCCCTTCACCAGTTGGACACCTGCAGGCACGCTGCCTCGCTTAACCTGACGCTAATGGCTTCTCTCCATAACTAACCGAGAGACGAAATCAGTTGCGCCGCAGTTCTTTTGAATGTAACGATTTCATTCATCAAATTACCAACCAAAATATATGAAAGCTAAACATTACTTATTTACCCCTGTAGCAGCCGCCGTTCTTGGCCTCTGCACCATGGCCAACGGCCAAGAGGAGAAGCAGAAGGAGAAGCAGAATCAGCCGGCGAGCACGATGAACACTCAATCTGCGGATCAGGCAATCGACAGCTGGCCAGAGGGTCCGAAAAAGGTGGCCAAGCAGATGATCGAGAAGCACGGAGCCCCCGATGGAGTAGCGCCTGACCGGCTTATATGGAGCAATCCGCCGGCGCCGTTCGCAGAGATCATCGTATTCAGCGAACCCGTGCAACATTCTTGGCCAAAGGAACATCAAGACTTCCTGGAACACGCGGTGCTCCTGGAAGTCCCTGCCGAGAAAGTTGGGGAGTTGGCAAAATTTGATGGGAGCGTCATCGTATACCCGACGAAAGGCCGACTCGCAGCACGCTGCGATAAGCCTGAAGCGAATATTCTCACGCTGAATCTCGCCCATCAGATTATCACAGGCGAAACCAATCCGGAGGAAGCCCGGAAGGCTTTTGTTGAGGCGATGAAACAGGCATCACAGGGCAGCCCGCCCGACATTATGAAGAGTCTTCAGTTCGAGCCGGTATCGAAGGAAGTGGCCAATAGCCCAGATAAGGCAGTGATGGGGGAGTAAAACTTTCCCCGGCTTCTGTATGCGGCGGCCCTGCGGTGGAGGTTCCGCCGCAGGGCTTATCGTCTTTGCAGCATTCTGAGCTAACCCCTCGCCACGCACGCCGCTGAACCATCAAGCGGAGTAGGCAGCGCCAATTGGCATAGCTACACCTGCACAACCGCGAGACAAGCCTTGAGGAACCACGGGGCGCAGCTCGTTCTTTCGGCTCGAATACTGGGGAAAAAGCCTTTTACCCTAGGCGACCACCGAAGGTGCCAGCTCACTGAGCGTGACTTGATCACAGGAGCATTTAAATTCATCGGTGTTTCAGCTCCTGTTCCCCTTGAACAAGCTGGGTCGCTGCCTTACTAAGGGGTGCCTCCTCACAACTTCATGAACGCCCTTACCCGCAGCGCCACCGCCTACTGGCAGTCTTCCATCGGAAAAAAACTGATTGTCGCAGTCACCGGAGTGGTCCTGTTTTTGTTCTTGGCGGGTCACATGGTGGGCAATCTCCTGGTGTTCGCCGGGCCGGATATTTTTAACGAATACGCACTTTTTCTGCAGACGTCCGCACACGGGGGAGCCGTTTGGGCTGCGAGGATTGTTCTTCTCGTGAGCCTCGTCGCCCACGTGGCGGCTACCATTTCCCTCACCCGCGCCAACCGACGGGCGCGCGAGCAATACGAGAACCAAAACACCATCAAGGCCTCCCGCTCATCGCGGATTATGATGTGGAGCGGGCTGACGATCCTGGCTTTCATCATTTACCACATTCTCCATTTCACCGTTCGCGCCGCCAACGAGTACGACACCTACATCGATTCCGCCCATTACCTTGCCACAGGCATTGAGCGCCACAACGCATGGCGCATGGTGATCGAGGGGTTCTCCTGGTTTCCCGCCGTCTTCTTCTACCTGATCGCGCTGACCCTGCTCTGCTCACACCTCTCCCACGGCGTTTCCTCAACTTTCCAAACGCTCGGCCTCCGCACTAAGCGCTCGCGCAGCCTGATCGATGGCTTCGGCAAGTTTTACGCTTTCGCCGTGTGGATCGGCTTTATGATCGTGCCAATCGCCGTGTTTTTCTTTGGATTCGGCCGCTGATTTCATTCATCCATTATCGCCACCATGAATCTCGAAAGTAAAATACCCGCCGGCCCACTTGAGGAAAAATGGTCCAAGCACAAGATGGACTCCAAGCTCATCAACCCGGCGAACAAGCGGAAGTTTTCCATCATCGTCGTGGGTTCCGGGCTCGCCGGGGGAGCCGCCGCTGCCACCCTCTCCGAGCTGGGGTACCAGGTGAAATGCTTCTGCTACCAGGACTCGCCCCGCCGTGCCCACTCGATCGCCGCCCAAGGCGGTATCAACGCTGCGAAGAACTACCGCAACGACGGCGACTCTGTCTTCCGCCTTTTCTACGACACTCTAAAAGGCGGCGACTTCCGCTCCCGCGAGGCCAATGTCTATCGCCTTGCCGAGGTGTCCAACCAGATCATCGATCAATGCGTCGCCCAGGGAGTTCCTTTCGCCCGCGAATATGGCGGACTATTGGATAACCGCTCCTTCGGCGGCGCGCAGGTCTCCCGCACTTTCTACGCCCGCGGCCAGACCGGGCAGCAGCTCCTCATCGGATGCTATCAGGCGCTGGAAAAAGAGATCCAGAAAGGCGGCGTTAAAATGTTCTGCCGCACCGAGATGCTCGATCTCGTAAAAATCGGTGGCCACGCCAAAGGCATCATCGTCCGCGACCTGAACACGGGCAAGATCGAGCGCCACGCCGCAGATGCGGTCATCCTGGCCAGCGGCGGCTACGGCAACGTCTTTTTCCTCTCCACCAACGCGATGGGCTGCAACGTCACCGCCGCTTGGCGCGCTGCCAAACGTGGCGCGCTCTTCGCGAATCCCTGCTACACACAGATCCACCCGACCTGCATCCCAGTCTCCGGAGAATACCAGTCGAAGCTCACCCTGATGTCCGAGTCCCTCCGCAACGACGGCCGCATCTGGGCTCCGAGAACCCGCGAGGTCGCCGCCAAGATCCGCAACCGCGAGCTGCACCCGAACGAGGTGGCAGAGGAGGACCGCGATTACTACCTCGAGCGGAAATACCCGTCCTTCGGAAACCTTGCGCCACGGGACATCTCCTCTCGCGCCGCCAAGGAAGCTTGCGACGACGGTCGCGGCATCGCCCCCACCGGACTCGGCGTTTATTTGGATTTTCGCGATGCGATCAAGCGCCTCGGCGAGGACACGATCCGCGCCCGCTACGGCAACCTGTTCCAGATGTATGAAAAAATTTCGGGCGAGAATCCTTACGAGCGCCCGATGATGATCTACCCCGCCGTCCACTATACCATGGGCGGCCTCTGGGTGGACTACAACCTGATGTCGAACATCCCGGGCCTCCACGTCCTCGGCGAAGCCAATTTTTCCGACCACGGTGCAAACCGCCTCGGAGCCTCCGCTCTAATGCAGGGCCTGGCGGACGGCTATTTCGTAATACCGACCACCATCGCCAACTATCTAGCCACCCAGAAACCGGGAACCGTCACCACCTCCGATGCCGAGTTCGGCGAGGTGGAGGCTGAGTTACGCGAGCGCATTTCCAAGCTCATTATGATCCAAGGAAAACGCACCGTGGATTCCTTCCACCGCGACCTCGGCAAAGTCATGTGGGACCAGTGCGGAATGGACCGCACTGCCGAGGGTCTAACCAAGGCGCTGGAGCAGATCCCGCAGATCCGCGAGGAGTTCTGGAACGACGTCCGCATCCCCGGCACTGCCGACACGCCGAACATGGAGCTGGAAAAAGCCGGCCGAGTCGCCGATTTCCTAGAATTCGGAGAGCTGATGTGCCACGACGCGCTCCAGCGCGAGGAAAGCTGCGGCGGCCACTTCCGCGGCGAGCACCAGTTCACCGAAGATAGCCCGGAAGTCATTGCTGGCAAAACCCAGTCCGGCGAGGCCAAACGCCACGACGACCGCTTCTCCTACGTCTCTGCTTGGGAGTATCATGGCCCCGGCAAGACCCCGACACTCCACCGCGAGGAACTCGTTTACGAGAAAGTCCAGCCATCGGTCCGCAGCTACGCGTAACCTGCTCGCGGCCCGCGTCCCGGCGAGCCTCAGCTCTCATTTCCGGAGATCGATCCTCACCCTGCCAAAGCGCTTCCCGATACCAGGATCGGCCGAATCCGTCACGACCGCCCTTTCGAAGACGTCGTCAATTTCGGTTACCGTTTCTGGTGCCGTTGCCGGTTCCCATACGTCCGGCGCGTTGCCGAGCCCGCTTGAGAACTCTACTTGATAATTGATCCCCGGATTCTTCACGGCCTTCCTTCTGACGTACTCAACCCGTATCACGGGATGATTCTCACCAGTCTGCTCCACCGAAATCAACGGAAGGCCCGCAACTCCTGAGCCTCTCTCGAGCACCGTCGTCCTGCCATCGACCGGACTGGTGCCAAAGGCGTATTCCGCCAAATTGACCACGCCGTCTGCGTCTTTATCAAAAAGTAGTGCGGCATCTGGACTTGAGGCGCTGCCAAAGAAGAATTCCTGCCACGCAGTCAGTGGGGGCGTTGGGGTGATACGGAAGTCATCAAGAGAAACCGTCCCCGCAGGCACCTCGTGTTCCGCCGAGAAGCCAACCAACGAGATCCCGAACTTCTGATTTCCGCTCATGTTCCAACTTGCGGTGCCTGCGAAGCCACCAACGCCGTTGATCCCGAAAGACGCGTAACGTGTCCAAGAATATCCGTTGATCGGACCATCCGCATCATAATCGCAATGAATGATCTTCCCTGCGGCGTCGAAGCGCACGCGGATTGCAGCGAAGCGTGAGTTGATCTTCGCGAATCTCGCCGCCCCACCACCGATGCGGGCCAGCAGAGGTCTCTCCACGACATCGTTCTCCCGATATGCCATCAGCGCGGCCTCGATGAAATTTTGAGGATCGAGGGATGAAGAGACTCTCAGTCCGATTACAGCTTCCGGGGTCCCCTCTCCGGGAGAAAACGCATTGCGTAGATCCACCACCACATCCCAATTGTGATCGTAGCCGGGAACGTTTCGAACCAACGGTCGAAATACCTCGGACGGCACCTCTGAACTACTGGTATAGGATACTCTTTCCCCAATTTCAGAAAACACGCCGGCTTCCAGGCTGGCGTCTGGCCCCCAGATCGAGCTGTTTTTTAGGTTATCATTAAAGTCATCGCGCACCTCGGGAACACCGACGATGGCCGGTATCACAAAGGTGAACGTCCCTTGCGCCGTGAAACTTCCGCTGAACGAACCGGCATCATCCACCCCTGAGTATGTCCCGGTCGAGCTGTAACGCCCACCGCCTGCCCGATCAAATTCCAGAGAAAGGACCGCATCCTCCGTTTCGGAGTAAGTCCCGTTCACAAATGTAGTGTTCAATCCCAAGCGTCCTGAATTGGGTCCGGTCTTGGAATAGTTGTATTGACCATCCAGCAGGTCGCTACTAGTGACAACCACGACCGACCGTTCCTCGGGAGAAGTAGTGGTTCCCGAGTCGTTCCGGACGGCTCCTGAATATGAAATCGCCGTTCCTGCGGGTAAGAGTTCCGGCGCGAATCCATCGAATCCATTACCCATAACTTTCACAAGTAGAAAGAGGCTCACCAGTAGAATTCTCATCGTCATTTTCGTATAGGGGTATGCAATTGATCGGGGAAAGATCTCTTGAGGAATTTTCCAAAAAAAACCGGCTCTCTCCCTGTTGGAAAAGAGCCGGATAGCGAGAAACTACCTGCGCTATTTGATTGGACCGTTGAGACCGTTGGGGAAGAACAGTCCGGAAGATGCGTTAACACCGCCATAGACAATGTTCAAGACCTGACGGGCGGATCTGCTGAAGGCGATGGAGTTGCCATCGGTAGGGAGGAGATTGGCCTTGCCACCGATGCGGATACCTTGATCAAGATCCTCCGGTCCATCCAAAGAATCCCGGACATCCGAGATCTTGTTTGCAAGATCCTGGACAGCGGTTCCCAAGCTGAAGAGGACGGTCCTCACGCTGCCCGAGTGATAGGCCTCGACCGCAAGGATTCCGGCAGCAGCCTCGAGGAAGGTCTTGTTGGTGATCAGCGGGCTAGCACCCTTATAGGCCGTAACGCCGACGTCTTCGAAAATGAACGCTCCCAGAAGGAAGTTCACCTCATTGGCGAAGGGATCGAAATTCGGAACTCCAATCAGATTTCCAAGGGCTACGAAACTTTCCTGTAGATTGATCGCCGGGCGTGCGACCTTTGCGCCGCCTAGTGCTTCACGGAGAAACCTCACGTGGTTCGCTTCGTCGATTGCAATTTCGTTCGCGTAATCCTCGAAAACTGGAGTCGCAAAATTAACTTTCGGATTCGCCTTCACCCGGGTGGCTCCTGGGGTTCCACTTCCGTCCGTGCCGATGACCGCGCCCTCAAGGCCTTGGCCAGTGGTGCCGTAAAGGTAGTATTCGGCTTCTAGGTATTCTAGGTTCAGTGCGAAGTTGAGCACTGCTAGGTCCAGATCAAATGCTGGCTGGGAAGGTGCGTCCGCAGGAGGGGATGCGACCGGGCGGGTCGGGCGCGGACGACGCTGCTGAGCACCGGCGATCGAAGGCATGGCGGCAAATGCAGCTGCGCCCCCCGCTCCGGCGATGCCGAGTTTGCGAAGGAAGTCACGGCGCCCTGCGGCCTGTGTCTCAGAGGAGGAGTCGGTGTTTGCGGAGTTATTGTCTGTATTTTTCATGGTTCAGTTAATTGGGAGCTATCCCAATTACGCCACCTCTCCAGAGGCGCAACAGATATTTGTCTAAAAAAAGAAAAAAATCAATTGTGCGAGTGCAGTTTGCATCTACAGCTACAAAAGCGCGGAACCGATTGTTCCGTGCGCTCCTACCCTGAAAAGAAATATGAAACCAAAATACAGCAAACTCAGACTATTCGCCCTACCTGCCATCATCATCGTTCCGGCGATCTCGTTCGCCTTCGGCGGCGTGATCAATCCTGACGCCAATGGGGATGTCGTGGTTACGACTGCAAACGATGGAGCCAACACCGTCGCCGCCAGCGGAGGTGCAAGCGCGGATCCCCAGGTGATCGTCCAGCCGGACGCCGTCATCACCGGCAATCCCGGTTCTACTGACACCATCCGAGTCACCGCGCCGAATTATTACATCTTCAATCAGGGAATCATCCGTGGCGAGGGGACCCCGACTTCTGGTGCAATCGGAGACTTCGCGTCGTTGCTGTTCGTGGAGAACGAAGGGATCATCGCCGGCAATTCGACAGGCATTTTCGCGGGGAACGGCCTTCAGGTCCTCAACGCCGCTGGCGCGTCGATCACCGGCAACGGCGACGATGGCATCAACGCGTTGGCCGATGCCTTTATCGACAATTCGGGCACCATATCCTCCGGATTTTTCAGTGGAGTCGTGGTGACCGATGACGGGCTCATCTTCAACTCGGGCGTCATCTCCGGATTTCAAGATGGTGTTTTCAGTGGAGATCGTCTCGATCTCGTGAATGAAGCGGGCGGAGCGATCAACAGTCTTGGAGGCACAGGAGTGAACGCGGGTGCGACTGCGACGATCGTCAATGATCTTGGCGCGTCGATCAGCGGCGGTCTTGGAGGTATCAGGACACTCAATGACGCGCAGATCACCAACGATGGCATCATCAGTGGAAACGGCGGCGATGGCATCAACGTGGGTACGAACGGAGCGATCTTCAACACCGGCATCATTGAAGGAACGACAGGAATCGTGACCTTCAACGGTTCCCTTATCGAAAACTCCGGCATCATCCGTAGCAACGCTATCGGCGGTAATGCGTTCTCCGGTGGCTTCGGCGACGACACGCTGCTCCTCAGCCAAGGCTCATTGATTCAAGGGAATGTTCTTGGCGGTGGCGGCAACGACAACATTACCTTCACAGGTGGCCGCACCTCCCCAACCAGTGCAGGCAATGACATCCGCGGCAACGTCACCGACTTCAACACCATCACCAAGGTCGGCCCGGGTCTTGCCTTGATCGGCACGGTCAACGACGTCGGTTCCGGACTCCAAGTCACTGCCGATACGATTCAGATCAACTCCGGCGCGCTCTACATCAATGCAGACATCGCTGGAGCAACCGGCCCCAAGGCTGTGATCAATGCCAACGGCGCTGCCGTTGGAGGCACGGGCGAATGGTTCGCCGACTTGAACGTCCTTTCAGGCGGTCTTAGCGCCGGAGCCATCCCGATCAATCTCGATTCAAATCCTGCGAATTCCGTGGGAGCCGTAGCCATCTACGGTGACGTCGTCCACAGCCCGGGTTCCTTCATCCGTCAGGACATCGTCCCAGACACCGTGATCAACGACGGTATCAACAGCGACATCATCGAGCAGATCGGAGCAGGCAACACATACAATGTCAGCGGAGCCAATCTCCGTATCGCGTCCACCGATTTGGACCGTGTGATCACGCCCGGAACCTACATCATTGTGGATAGCGACGAGCCAATCATTGGGTTCAACAACTTCGGCACCGTGGGTGTCCAGTTCAACAACAACACGGTGGACACCGGCTCCTTTACCGCTTCCGGTGGTGGTCCGAATTTCACCAACTCTGTGTTCACGAACTTCTTCGCGGCTCCGAGCCTGGCAGATGGTAACACGAACCTGGTTCTCGGAGTGAACTACAACTTCGCTGCTCTTCCCGGCCTCACCGCCAACGAAGTAGCCCTCGCAGCAGCGCTCGATACCGCCGCTCTGCGGGCCGGAACAGGGACCCTTGGTCTCGACGAGCAGGATCTGATCGCCGCCCTGGCTTTCTCCGATCTCGGCACGGTTCAGGATACATTCCAAGGCCTGAACCCAGAGTCCAGCATCTCCCTCACCATGGGCGTGGTCAACAGCAACTACCGTATCCATCGCATGGTTCAGGACCACCTTGCCATGATGCGCGCCAATTCCGGAACGGTCACCATGTCCACTCCGGGCCCTGTCATGTCTGAAAAAGGCGGCAAAGGCGGAATGACCTACAGCCCTCCGGTCGAAGAGCAGAGCTACGCCAGCCGTGGCTCCTTCTGGGGTTCCTTCTCGTATGACGAAGTGGACTACGAAGGCAGAACCCGCGCCGATGACTTCGATGGCGACACCCGTGCCATCACCGCTGGCTTCGACTATCGCGTTTCACCGATGTTCCTCATCGGTGGCTTGATTGACGGCTCTCGCAGCGATTTCGACTATCGCGGCGGCAGCTCGGAAATTGACAGCCTACGCGGTGGTGTCTACGGCACCTACGGAGAAGCCTTTGGCCTCTATTCCGACTTCTTTGCTGGCTATGGCAAACACGAGATGGATCAGACGCGGTTCGGCGGTGGCATCGGCGGGCTTGCCGGCCTGCGGGATTCCTCTACCGACGCTGACAGCCTTCAGGCGCTGCTCACGATCGGTTACGCAATGGGTAATGACAACGTCACCCATGGCCCGTTTCTCGGGGTTGAGTACCAGCAGGTTGATGTGGACGGCTACACCCAGCGTGGTGCCGGTCCATTCTCCGTTGGCATTGACGACTACGACTTCGACTCCCTCCGTGGCCTCATCGGCTACCGGGTGAACAGCCGTTTTGGCAATTTCAGCCCGTATGCCTCCGTGGCTTACGCGCATGAGTTCCAAGACGACCGGAACGATGTCACAGCCCGCTTCGCTGGAGTTCCTTTCTCCGTCCAAGGGCCGGAGCTCGAGTCCGCCATCATTGTCACCGCAGGCACCGGCTACTCCTTCACGGAGAACCTGATGCTGAACGTCGGCTACCGTGGCGACTTCTCGGTTGAGGACCAAGGTCTGACCAGCCACGGCGGCACGATCGGCCTCAGCTACAGCTTCTAAGTTCTACACCGGTTAAAAACGGTCTCCATGGCCGCCGCCTTCCGGGGCGGCGGCTTTTTTGTGCCGATCGACTGATTTCTGGGATATCTGTAAACCCTCAGTTACCCGCTCAAAATGACCCACTTCCTCCGCAACTCCGTTCTCCGCGCACAGGCGCCGCTGCTGTTTCTAATCAGTTTCATCTCTATCTGCTTCGGTCTTCAGGTGATGCTCGGGGAGCTCGCGTATTTCCACCTGATGGCGGTACCTGCCGAGGTTGTCTCCTCATGGGAGGCGCTCATGCGCGGAAATTTCGAGAAAGCGGATCTGCGCCCCTTCGGCACCCTTTTCAGTTATGCGTTTCTCCACGGCAACATCGGACATCTGCTGGGAAACATGATCTTCCTGTGGATCTTTGGAGCGTTGTCAGTCGATCTTCTGGGGCAGCGGTGGCTGCTTTTTACTTTCGTCTTTACCGCAATCTGCGGCGCGATCTGTCACGTCGCATTGCATCCCTCCGAGGCGGTGCCGATGCTCGGAGCATCAGGAGCAGTGATGGGGTTTGAGGGGCTTTACCTTGGGATGGCGGTTCGTTGGCGGCTGCCCGATCCACATGTCTGGCCGATCTCCCGCCCGGTCCCCCCAAGCCGCCTGGTGTTGATCGCGGTGCTCGGGCTTTTTATGGATTTCAGCGAATACCTGGCCGGTGCGGTCGGAGTGGCTTACGGCGCCCATCTCGGTGGCTTTATCGCCGGAATGGTGCTCGGAGCCGCTGCCGCCCCGATGCCGCGCGTGGCTCTACCCCGATGAAGTCGTGCAAGAGTTGCCTTGCTTTAGGCCCCTCATTGCAACGAAAGTTTCCCCGCAATGTTGGATATTCGAGTCATACGGGACCAGGCGGAGGAGGTGCGCGAGCGACTGAAAGCACGCGGAGGCGATCATTGGAAATTGATCGATCAGGTTCTCGCTTGCGATGAATCCCGCCGCTATGCGGAAACTGCCAAGCAGGAGTTTCAGAACCGACGCAAGACCATCTCAAAACAGATCGGCATCATGAAGGCGAAGGGTGAGGACAGTTCATCGGTCGAGGCTGAAGTGCGCGCCATCAACGATGAAATTTCCAAATTGGACACAGCCGCTGAGGACGCCAGCTTCAAACAAAGCGAGCTCCTGTTCAACATCCCGAACCTCCCCCATTCCGCCTGCCCCGTCGGAGATAGTGAGGAGGCCAACCCCGTGGTCCGTGAGTGGGGGGAAAAGCCGCAGCTCAACGAACCTCTCGACCACGTTGATCTCGCCACCAAGCTGGGCCTCATTTCATGGGACGACGCGATCCGAATTTCCGGTTCCGGGTTCGCTGTGTACCGCGGCAAAGGCGCACGCTTGGAGCGGGCGTTGATCAATTTCCTTTTGGATACGCAGTCGGAGAATGGCTACGAGGAAGTGAACGTCCCGCATCTCGTGAAACGCGAGTGTATGGAAGGCACCGGTCAGTTGCCTAAATTTGAGGATGATATGTATGGCACCGAACCAGCCGAGAGCGATCGCCGCAATACCCTTTTCCTTGCTCCCACCGCAGAGGTGCCGGTGACCAACCTTTATCGGGACACGATCGTCGCCGAAGCCGACCTGCCGATCAGACTCGTCGCCTACACGCCCTGTTTCCGGCGCGAGGCCGGCTCCGCCGGGCGCGACAACAAGGGCATCATCCGCATGCACCAGTTCGATAAGGTGGAGCTTGTCCAGGTGGTCGATCCCGAAACCGGCTTCGAGGTGCTGGAGCAACTCACCGGCCATGCCGAAAGCATCCTCCAAAAGCTAGGGCTGCACTATCGCGTCATCGAGCTGTGCACCGGAGACATCGGCCAGTCATCCGCCAAAACCTATGACATCGAGGTCTGGGCGCCCGGCCACGGGAAATATCTTGAGGTTTCCAGTTGCTCGTGTTTCGGCGACTACCAGGCGCGCCGGATGAAGCTCCGTTTCAAAGACAAGGAAGGCAAAAACCGGTTTCCACACACGCTCAACGGCTCGGGCACCGCGTTGCCGCGCCTCTACGTCGCCCTGCTGGAGCAATGCCAGCAGCCGGATGGATCGATCAAAATTCCTGCGGCGCTGGTGCCCTACTTTGGCTCCGAGACCATCGCGTCAAGCCCATGAACACTTCTTCTTCAGCAGAACCGGAAGGCACCCACTGGGATGCGCCCAACGGAATCAAAGTCCTCTACCGCTTTGCCCAGCCGGAACAAATAGAACCAGAAAAAACCTATCCGCTCATCCTCTTTCTCCACGGTGCGGCAGAGCGCGGCTCAGACAACAACGCCCAGATCAAGCACGGCGTGATGCCGATCCTGGAGAACGCCGCGAAGCTTGATCAACCGGTTTTCCTGATTGCGCCCCAGTGTCCGAAGGACGAGTGGTGGTCTCCATACGGAGAAGGCCTTCTGCGGCTCGCCGAGGCCGATGGGGAAAATCTGCTTATGGATGCTGTGCTCGAGCTGGTTGAGAAAACCGGGGAAAAGAGTCCGATCGACCGCAGCAGGATCTATCTCACCGGCATCTCCATGGGCGGATTTGGCTCATGGGATGTCCTCACAAGAGCGTCGGAAAGGTTCGCGGCAGCCATCCCGATCTGCGGCGGGGGCGATCCTGAGAAGGCCGGGAAGTTCAAGAGTATCCCGATCAGAATCTACCACGGCGCCGACGATGACACGGTGCCACCCGAGGCAAGCCAGATGATGGCGGATGCCTTGGAGAAAGCGGGAGGGAAGCCTGAACTCATTCTATATCCCGGTGTCGCCCATGATGCCTGGACCCAGACATACGCCGATCTCGAAGTCATCGAGTGGCTTCTCTCCCAAAGGAAGCCCGACTGATGCGTTTCCTTAAATCAGAGGCTGGAGCGATCATCCTATGGCTGGTGGCCTCGCTGTTTGCCGCCGCGCTCCTCACTCCATACCTTTACGACTCGGGAAAAACACTGGCCGTTAGCGCGGAGACCAAGGAGTATACCGATCTCATTGAGAGTATCGCCTCATCCGCAGGACGTGCCAAGCTCGACCGCTTTTTCAGCAGAGCCCTGCTGCTGTCCGCGCTCGCGCTCCTCCCCGCGCTGATCCGCCGGGTGAAATCAATACCCAGGCAGCCGGCTGCCGACCGTTATGCATTGAAAAAACTCACTTGGTCACAGCGCCTCCTCCACCTTACCTGCGGTCTCCTGACAGGAGCAGCGGTGCTCGGCACCCTCGCCCTCGTTCTCCATCTCACCGGTGCCAGTGAATCGAAGGACGGCACCCTCTCCGCCGGTCGCGTCTTCTCAAAAGCTTTCCTCCCCGCCTTCGGAGCCGGAGTGATCGAAGAGCTGATCTTTCGCGGCCTCCTGCTCGGCCTCTGGTTGCGCGCCTGCTCGCTGTGGACGGCGTGGATCGGCAGCTCACTGATGTTCTCATTCGTGCATTTTCTAAAACCACCCGAGGGGCTGGAGATCGCGGACCCGCGGGCCTGGCATTCGGGCTTCGAGATCCTCAGCAGCACCCTCGGCCATTTCAGCAACCCGCTTTTCTTCGTGACCGATTTCGCCACCCTCACGGTCCTCGGTCTCGTCCTCGCCTACGCCCGCACGCGCACCTTCTCGCTGTGGCTCCCGATCGGCATCCACGCTGGCTTGGTGTTCGCCCTCAAAACCTTCGGCATGACGCAGGACCTGAACCCCGACTCGCCGCTGAACCCATGGCTGATTGGCGATAACCTTGCCTCCGGCGTCCTTCCGCTTGCCGCGCTTGGGATCTGCTTCATGGCTTGCCTTGGCATCGTCCGCGTTCTTCCGAAAACACGCCCTGATAAATTCTCCGCTTCCAATCCGTAACTTCAATCTATGAGAATCCTATCGCTGCTTTTCGCCACTGCCTTGATCTCCGCCGCCGCTCCGGAAGTCGTTTTCGACGGAAAATCCCTTGATGGATGGAAAGTCCAGGGAGCGGATTACTGGACCGTTAAAGATGGCATTCTCATCGGCGCGAGCGATGAAGAGAAAAAGAACTCAATCCTGTGGACGGAAAAGGAATATGAGGATTTCGTTTTTGAGGCGGAATTCCGATATGAAGGAAAAATCGATTCCGGCGTGTTCCTCAGGCACGAAAACGATCAGATCCAGATCGGCATTTCCGGCAAACTAAAGCGGGACATGACGGGATCTCCTTACATCGCAAAAAAAAAGAGCTACCCCGCCGAGGCCGAAGGTGTGGCTGAACTTCTCAAAGAGGGAGAATGGAACAGACTAAAGGTCACCGCTAAAGGCAATCTCTACACCGTGGAACTCAATGGCAAAAAGATCCTCGAATACACCTCCGACACCGCTAAGGAAAAAGGCCCGGTTGGCCTGCAGGTTCATCCGGGCATGGAGATGAAAATCGAATTCCGAGACATCAACCTCGCATCACTGTAAGCACCACCACGCGCTGGACTCCCGCCTTGCGCAGCACCTTTGCACAGGCATCTACGGTGGATCCAGTAGTAAAAACATCGTCCACCAGTATCACGCCCGGCGGCTCGTTCCGGACCGCCGCTCTTTTCCACCAGCGGATCGCAAAGGCTCCTTTGAGGTTTTTCAGCCTCTCCTGACGGCTCAGCCGCGTTTGGGTCTCGGTGCGGCGCACCCGCTTGAGCAGCCTGGCGAGAGGCAATCCCGTAACGCCGCTCACCGCCCGCGCGATCTCCTCCGCCTGATTGAACTGGCGCTCCCGTTGCCTTGATCCATGCAGTGGCACCGGCACCAGCGGCCATTTTTCCCGCAACGGGATTTCCATCCGAGAGTCGTCAAATGCCTCGCTGGCCAGCTCTCCCAGCTCCCGGGCCAGCGAGAGCTCGCGGCCGTATTTTAGACGGTGGATGAGATCCAACGTTTTCTCGGAGCGATCCATTGCCGCACGCGCGAAGTCGAAATGGAAAGAAATCCCTCTGCAGTTGGGGCACTCGAAGGAGCCATCAATCCTACCTTCGAAAACCTCGCAGCAGACGGAGCAAAAAGGAGCCGCCACGCGCTTCATTCCTGCGGCGCAGTCTCCGCACAAGGCCCGGCCGCCGCTCAATCCACACTCGCAGAGGGCGCAGATCGGTGGGTAGAGCCAGTCGAGCAGCTCAGTCCCTAGCTTTTCGGTTGAGGGCATAGCCGAGCGTGATGATGTAAACCAGACCTCCCACGGCTATCCCGCCCGATAGCGGGACCACGCCGTTTTGCATCGATCCAGTCTTCGGATATCCCATCGTCTCCTCAACGGAAGGTAGCAGATCGGCTGCCTTCCTAAACAGGCGGTCCGCCAGCATCCAACTCACTAGCAGGCCGCCGGGGAGCAATGTGTTGAAGTCTTTGATGGGTGGAAGTTCCGCGAGTGCTTTCCCGCCGTTGTAAGCAAGCGGCGCCAGCCACAGCGCGATCAGCAGCGAGCCGAGCACCCACACCCAAACCTTAACCACATCGCCCATCGCGGAAACTCGCACGCTCAGGTTATTTCACGAAACAGAGGACGCATCAAACCCGGAGTTTCACCGCTACCAGCCACCTCCACCACCGCCGCCTCCACCACGGCCGGACGAGCCCCCACCACCGCTCCCCGAGGAAGAGGAGGGAGAGATGGACGCGCTTGTTAAAGAGGAACTCAGTGCACCACCAATAGCGGCCGCACTCATGGCTCCTGTGAAACTGCGATGTCCCCCGGAAAAGAAGCTTGGCTGGTAGCTGGCCGCTTCTCCCACTCCAGCGCGCTCCAAGACATCGTCGAATTTCTCCGACCACTTCTGCTCCACACCCAGTGCATGCGCGTAGGGCAGAAACCGCCTCCAGTAGCTCACGCTCGTGCGTCTGGTAACCTTTGACGCACTCAACCAGTGCTGGCACTAAGTCGTGACGGCGCTTCAGCTGCACATCAATGCCACTCCAGCCTTCCCGCACCTGGTTCCGCGCGCGGACCAGCCGGTTGTAGATCCTCAGCGCCCACAAACCTCCCACCACCACGATGAGCAGAGCGGCGGTCCCCATGTTCGACATACTCCTGTCTAACCTAACCGCTTGGCGGAAACCAACGAATTACCCCAGCCGGTCATGACCTTGAAACTTGCCAAGTTCCCCTCTTTCCCCCACCCCTAGAGCAGTCACAATTATGAACAACATTCTCATCATCGGAGCCGGCGGAGTCGGCAGCGTCGTCGCCCACAAATGTGCCATGCTGCCTGAAGTTTTTGGCGAAATCACCCTCGCCTCCCGCACGCTTTCCAAGTGCGACGACATCTCCGACTCGGTGAAACAGCGGACCGGGCGCAACATTTCCACAGCAAAAGTGGACGCCGACAATTCGGACGAGACCGCCGCCTTGATCAAGCAGTGCGGCGCAAAGCTACTGATCAACGTCGCCCTGCCATATCAGGATCTCAATCTCATGGACGCCTGCCTCAAAGCCGGCATCGACTACATGGACACCGCTAACTATGAGCCGCTCGATGTCGCGAAATTTGAGTACTCATGGCAGTGGGCCTACCAGGAAAAATTCGAGAAGGCCGGTCTCTCGGCGCTGCTCGGCTCCGGCTTCGACCCGGGAGTCACGAACGTTTTCACCGCATGGGCTCTGAAACATCATTTCGACGAGATCCACACGCTCGATATCATCGACGTCAATGGCGGCGACCACGGCCGCGCCTTTGCCACCAATTTCAATCCGGAGATCAACATCCGCGAGGTCACCGCCGAGTGCCGCCACTACGAGGACGGCGGATTTGTCGAAACAGCCCCAATGTCCACCCACCAGACCTTCACGTGTCCGGACGGGGTAGGCACCTACGAAATCTACCGGATGTACCACGAGGAGCTTGAGTCGCTGGTGAAGCACATCCCGACGATCAGGCGAGCTCAGTTCTGGATGTCGTTTTCCCCCAATTACCTCAAGCACCTCAAGGTCCTGCAAAACGTCGGGATGACCCGGATCGATGAGGTGGAGTATCAAGGCCAGAAAATCGTTCCTCTCCAGTTTCTAAAAGCGGTTCTCCCTAACCCCGGCGATCTCGGCCAGACCACCAAAGGAAAAACCTGCATCGGCAACGTCATCACCGGCATCAAGGACGGCAAGCCGAAGGCCATCTACATTTACAACATCTGCGACCACGAGGCCTGCTTCGCCGAGGTCGGTTCCCAAGCAATCTCCTACACCACCGGCGTCCCCGCCATGATCGGAGCAAAACAGATCCTTACCGGCGGTTGGAACATGCCGGGCGTCTGGAACATCGAGCAGCACGATCCCGATGCCTTCATGGCGGATCTAAATGAGAACGGCCTACCATGGCAAGTTGTGGAACTTACACCAGAGCAAGCCGCAGAATTCGCGGTCGCCCGCGCATAAGCTCCGGAAATTAGGTCGCGGGTGAGACCAAACCGCTAACATCTTAAATTTCCGCTTGTCAGTGAACTTCCGACGCGGCAATTTCAACTTGTGAAACTCACGAAAACCCAGTTCGCCGCGTTGACTTTGGCCGCATCATCTGCGATGGCCGAAGCCCAGATCACTTCGGCTTTCGAACTTGTCGCGGAAGCTAATGCGACTTACCGGCAAACCGCACCGAGAACGGTGAACTTTACAGGTGGAAGTTTCGATATAAGCCTTAGGGACGGGTTCTTCGTTTACACCTGTGCCAGTCAGTTCTATTTTCCGCCGACTAGGGATTGTCCGATCGGAGCTAATGCCCAGGTCACTCGGGGCGTCCTATTCGATCCGCTCACTCTAGAAGCGTTGCCTAGTCTCGGAGCTTACATTTCTCTGGTCCAGCTAAACCCCGCCAAAATCGTCGACCCATTCCAACCTGAACGGATTTCTCTCCTCGCCGCTCCGATATCCGCTTTACCCCGAACTCTTACGGGCTTTACAGCGCTTCCTACTCAAATTTTCGACTTCCGGAACGTTTTTGCTCCCCGACAGTACAGCATCACTAATTATGAATTTTCGAGGCCTTACAACTCCTCGGAACGAAACCGATTCAATTCAGAGATCGTGCCTGGTCTCTACTACTTCAATTTCCCAGCTCTCACGGATCCAAACTTCCAGCAGCCAGTGGCTAAAGACGTTGTACTCCCGGTCACAATCACTCAGCAGTTAGACGGGTTCAGAAAAGTCAATAATCAGGAAGTCGGTTTCCGCTTCACAAACGAGAGATGGGAGAACGGCTTCCTATTGATTGATGCCCGTCTGCCGTTCACCTTTACTTGGCAGGGCAACAGCCCGGCAATTTTGGTCCCGTCTGCCGATCGGATGTTTGTCTCGATCAACAGGTTAGCTGATCCCAATGATCCAAATTCGGACCGTCTCACCGGGGTTTCCGTAGATCCACGGGAGGCAGATCCAGCGGGAGACCCAGATCCCCCGCTTGACTTCCCCCTTATAAACAACGTCATCTTCCCGGGTTTCATAGCCCCAGCTCTTCGCGAGATCCTTCTGCCAAGCCCTCTGGTCACCCAATACACCTTGCCGCCGTTTGCTACTTTCGGAGCCGGAACCACATCTGGCGTTCTTCAAGTCCGCATCGAAAAGAACCGTCGAGCCGGAGTCGGTCGAGAGGCATCAAACTACATCTTTCAAGTCCCGGTCCGCTTTATCAACACATTCAGTTCCTTTGCGAGCACATCGCTACCTGCGACTACCACGGCAAAAGATCTGGCCGCCGATGCCGATCCAGACGGGGACGGCTTCTCCAACTTCGAGGAGTGGGTGTTCGAGTCTAATCCGGCTGATTCAAGCTCCGCGCCCATTTCTCCGCAACTTTCCAAGGTCTCTTCCGGAAACGGGACGGTTGCTAAGTCTTCAACCGCAGACAAATGGGAGTTCAAGGTTACAAAGTTGATCGACCCGGTTCCTGCTCTCACCTACATCATCGAACGGAGCACGGATATGAAAACCTGGACCCAGGTGCCTACATGGGACCCTGAGTGGGAAACGGTTGACACGGCGACAGAGATCAAGATCGTCAGCCGCAATCCAGCCCTTAAAGGGGGCAGCTTCTTCCGCTCCAGAACCGTCGTGAAATAGGCGCTCAACAGCTCTCGCAAGCCGCGATCCACTACGGATCGCGGCTTTTTTGTATCATTTGGCGGGGGCGAGCAACGAATCGAACAGTCCTTGGTCTTCCGGGGGGCTTACACCAAGTTGGTATAAACCACCTGCACGTCATCATCGTCTTCGATCTTGTCGAGGAGATCCTCCACCTCCACCAGCTGGGCATCCGTCAGTTCGATCGGCTGGGTCGGGAGGCGCTGGAGACCTGATTTTTTGATCTCGATCCCCAGTTGCTCAACTGCTGCGGTGAGACTGGCAAAGGATGTGTAGTCGCCGATAACGGAAATGAAGCCGTCATCATCTACCGCAAGCTCCTCAAGCCCGGCGTCGATTAGTTCGAACTCGAGCTCTTCCAGATCCTTGTCCTCGGGCACGGGAAACTCGATCACGCTCTTGCGGTGGAACATGAAGTCCAAGGCGCCGCTAGGGACAATTTGGCCGCCGTTCTTACCTAGGATGGCCTTGAGGTTTCCGACCGAACGGTTGGTGTTGTCGGTGGCGCACTCAATGTAGAACAGCGAGCCATGGGGACCTTTTGCCTCATAGAAGACTTCGGTGATCTCTGAAGCATCCTTGCCGGCAGCGCGCTTAATCGCGTTCTCTATGTTCTCTTTCGAAAGATTCGCAGCCTTGGCGTTTTGGATCGCGACCCGCAGAGGGGCGTTCGATTCAGGCTCGGGCCCGCCGTTTTTCGCGGCCATGGTGATGGACTTCGCCAGCTTCGGGAAAATCTTGGACATGGATGCCCAACGCGATTCTTTTGCCCGTCTTCTGCACTCGAAATGCCTGCCCATGGGTTCAGCGGGATCAGTTGGTTACGCGCATCGGCATGAGCACGTAGAGAAAGGAGCCGTCGATGCGGACGACGCCGGGGCTCATCTCGTCGATCAGATCGAGATAAACATTGTCGGTGTCCAACGCGCGCAATGGTGCCTGCAGGAATTCCGGATTGAAAGCGATCTGCATGTCCGGGCCAGTGTAGCCGACTTCGAGCGTTTCCTGCGCCTCGCCGACATCCGGCGAGTTTGCAGTGACCTCGATCTGGTTCTCGGAGAAGATGAGCTTGACCGAGTTTGACTTGTCGGAGGAGAGGAGGGAAACGCGGCGCACGGTTTCCAGCAGGTGCTCGCGAGAGATCACTACACGCTCGTTACTATCCCCAGGAATGACCTGTCGGTAGTTCGGGTAATTGCCCTCGATCAGCTTGCTGGCGAGAAATGTGTCACCGACTGTGAAGGAGATCTGGTTGTCGTTGAGCTTAACGACCACGTCCCCGGCGTCACCGAGCAGACGTTGGATCTCTTGGACCGCCTTGGAGGGTATGATCACGTCAGTTTCGTGAGAGGCAGGGAACTCAAGGTCCATGTCCGCCATCGCAAGGCGGCGGCCGTCAGTTGCGACGAGAGCGAGCTTCCCTTCGCGGAAAGAGGCGAAAATACCATTAAGCACGTAGCGGGTCTCGTCGGTGGAAATCGCAAACGAAGTTTTCTTGAGACCGTTCTTAAGAGCCGCCTGCGGTATCTTGAAGGTCTTCGCGCCTTCGAAGTCCGGCAGGGGCGGAAATTCCGAATCGCTGAGTCCGATGATCTTGAAGGTGGATGGACCACTCTTGATCGTGGCGTAGTTCTTACTATCAACCGTGACTTCCACTTCGCTTGATGGGAGCTCTTTCACAATGCTGACGAGCCTCTTGGCAGGTAGGGTGGTGGCACCTTCCTTGTCGATGCTTGCCTCAACCGAGCCGGTAATGCCGACGTCGAGATCTGTGGTAGTGAAGACCAGGCGGCCGTCTTTCGCGACCAGCAGGACGTTCGAAAGGATCGGGAGCGTGGTTCGCGAACTCACCACATGCTGGACCTTTTGCAAACCTTCCAGGAAAACGTCTTTGGAAATACTGAACTTCATAAGCTGAATCACACGATCGTGCTGGGATCGAGTTTCAGGTTTCCTTCTCCATTGGCAAGCATTCAGTCAGCCCATCCGCTAGATATTTCGTGACTACCTACCACATGTAGTGGACGTTGAGAAAACCGGCCACATCTACCAGCTCCCCCGCTTGATCTCCACCTAATTCTCCTGAGCGGGAAATTTCGCCTCGCGCGAAAGGCAATGCGACGGATAGATTCAGCCCATGAACCGCTACCTGCCACTGGTACTGATCCTCTTGCTACTGATCGTCTTCCGCTTCATCGGCAGCGCCTTCCCCGAGACCCTGCCTAATTACCAACCCCTTGCCGCACTCTTTTTCTGCGGTGCCTGCATGATCAAAGGCTGGCGTGGCTGGGCGATTCCGCTCGGTGCCTGGCTCATCACCTACCCCATCCCAGCGTACTTGGAAGGCACCACCGCCCACCTGGCTCCCGAGGTTTTGCTTACAGTCGCCGTCGCCTTCGCGGCAACTTATCTCATCGGAAAAACGCTCTCTGAGAAAAGCTTTGGCACCCTCCTGGTGGGATCCTTGATTGCCGCGCTGGCTTTCCACCTGATCACCAACGGGATCGCATGGATCGGCAACCCGATGTATCCCAAGACCCTCACTGGCTTGTGGCAGTCCCTCTGGGCCGGGCCGCTTGGCAGCCCCATCCCCTCATGGGTGTTCCTGCGCAATATGATGGCGGCCAACCTCCTTTTTTCAGCGGTTTTCCTCTCCGCTCGGATCGTTGTGCCGAAGTTTTCTCCGGCCGCCGTCCCCGAGTCAGCCAGATAATTCTTGCCGCCAACCTGTCCCACCTCTACTCAGCAACCGATTTCAGCCCACACGCTCTCACACACCATGTCCGCACTCGACTTCGCATCCTCTCCCATCAACCAATCGCTGACAGCAGACGACAAAATCAAGTTGTACACCCAGATGGTGCGCATCAGGCGGTTTGAGCAGGTTTCTCTGGCGAATTATCAGAAGCCCGGGCGGATGGGCGGCTTCCTGCATCTTTATATCGGCCAGGAGTCCGTCGCCGTCGGCACGCTCTCGCTTTGCGGACCGGACGATCACAGCATCACCGCCTACCGCTGCCATGCCCACGCGCTCGCAGTCGGGATGACGATGAAAGAATGCATGGCGGAGCTTTTCGGAAAGGCGACCGGCTGCTCGAAGGGCAAAGGCGGCTCGATGCATTTCTTCGCTCCCGATAAGAACTTCTGGGGCGGACACGGCATCGTCGCAGGGCAGACACCGCTCGGACTCGGCCTCGCCTACGGCCTGAAGTATCTGGGAAAAAAGGGTGCCGCCCTCTGCTACCTCGGTGATGGCGCCGTGAACCAAGGCGCTTACCATGAGTCCCTCAACATCGCCGCTCTCTTCGAGATCCCGGTCATTTACGTCATTGAGAACAACGGTTACTCGATGGGCACCTCACAGAAGCGCTCCTCATCCTTCCGCGGTTGCCTTGCGCAACGCGCCGAGGGTTACGACATCGAGTGGGACATCGTGAATGGCTCCGACATCTACGAGGTCCGGGCGAAAACTCAGATTGCAATGGAGCGGGCGAAAAACAGTTCCAAGCCCACGGTCCTCGAGATCGACACCTACCGCTACTACGGCCACTCGGTCGCCGATGCCAACGCGCAGAAATACCGGACTCCTGAGGAAATCCAGAACTACAAGGACAACCACGATCCCATCAACGTGTTCCGCAACAAGCTCCTCGCCGAAGGTTGCCTCACCGACGAGCTGGTTGATAAAATCAACAAGGGGGCCCACGCCGAGGCCGCTGAAGCCGTCAAATTCGCCGAGGAATCACCGGCACCGACCATTGAGGACATTTCCAAAGACGTCTACTGGGAAACCGACAACAACACTGAGGCCTCCAAAATCGGCCAGCATTTCTTCGCCTGATCCCCTTCATCACCTTTCAATTTTTCCGAACCATCTTTTATGCGCACTCTGACCTACCGCGAAGCCCTCCGTGAAGGACTCGATGAAGAACTCGCCCGCGACGAAAACGTCGTCATCATGGGAGAGGAAGTCGCTCAATACAACGGAGCCTACAAAGTCACCGAAGGCCTTTGGAAAAAATGGGGCGACAAGCGCATCGTCGACACCCCGATTTCCGAAGCGGGCTTCATTGGCATGGGCATTGGTGCCTCCATGCTTGGCGTCCGCCCGGTGATGGAGCTGATGTTCTGGTCGTTCCACTCCGTGGCCTTCGACCAACTCGTGAACAACGCGGCCTGCGTCCGCTACATGTCCGGCGGTCTCTGCCACTGCCCGATTGTCGTCCGCGGCCCGGCGAACGGCGGCACCGGCGTCGGTGCCACCCACTCGCACATCCCCGAGGGTCTGTTTGCTGCGTTTCCAGGCCTGAAAGTTGTCTCTCCCGCCACTCCAGCCGATGTCAAGGGCCTGATCAAATCGTCCATCCGCGACAACGATCCGGTCTATTTCATGGAGAACACCCTGCTCTACGGCACGACCGGCGAGGTTCCTGATCCTGCTGATGGCGATTTCGTCATTCCGCTCGGTAAAGCAGACATCAAACGCGAGGGCAGCGATATCTCTCTCATTGCCCACGGCCGCTCCATCATCCACTGCCTCGCAGCTGCGGAGACCTTGGAAAAGGAGCACGGCATCAATGCGGAGGTGCTCGATCTCCGCTCGATCCGCCCGCTCGACGTCGAGGCCATTCTTAAAACTGTCGCCAAGACCCACCGGGTCGTGCTCGTCGATGAGTCCAAACCCTTCGGCGGCGTTTCGGCGATGGTCTCCCACCTCATCCAAGAACACGCCTTCGATGAGCTCGATGCCCCGATCAAACGCGTCTGCACCATCGACGCCCCAGCCATTTACTCCCCGCACGTGGAGCACGAGCAGCTCCCCAATCCAAGGCGAATCGTCGAGAAAGTTCTCGGTCTGGTCTGAGCTGGAGCCGCCATTCACCAAAAAAATCATGAAACACAGCACCCGCAGAAAGTTCATCGCCGCCGGGACCCTCTTCGGTCTCGCTACCGCCGCCTCGGCGGAGACACCGAAAGCCTCGGATTCTCTTCCGAAGCTTCTCCACCATGTGTTCTTCTGGCTGAAAAACCCGGAATCCGTCGAAGACCGCGACGCGCTCATCGCCGGGATCAGGTCGCTTGGAGCAATAAAAACTGTCCGTGCCCTCCACGTTGGCGTCCCCGCCTCCACCGAGAAGCGTGACGTGGTTGAGTCCAGCTATCATGTTTCCGAACTCCTCTGCTTTGATGACGTCGAAGGACAGAACGCTTATCAGGTCGATCCCTTGCATCAGAAATTTGTCGACGAGCACTCTCATCTTTGGACCAAAGTCGTCGTTTATGACGTCATCGCCGCTTGAGATTCCGCATCGGGGAACTCGTTGAAGACAATCCGACAGGCGTTCGGCGCGTCAGGCCAGCCTGTGTGATCACCGATGACCAATTGAAGCGTTTCCCCCTTTGACAATCCGGCGGGTGCCCATCACCCTCCCGCCGAACTCTTCTTTCAATACTATGGCCTACGATCTCATTGTAATTGGTGGCGGCCCTGCCGGATATGTTGCTGCAATCCGCGCTGCCCAGCACGGAAAAAAAGTCGCCTGCGTCGAGGCCGACCGTGCCGGAGGCACCTGCCTCAACTGGGGCTGCATCCCGACAAAGGCTCTCCTGAAAAACGCCGAGCTCTACCAGACACTCATCCACAAGGCGAGCGACTTCGGCCTCTCCTTCCAAGGACTCTCCTACGACTGGAGCACCGTCATCGGCCGCTCCCGCAAGGTTTCCGACAGGCTCGCAGGCGGTATCGAATTCCTCTTCAAGAAGAACAAGGTCGACTACATCCGGGGCTTTGGCTCGATCGAGGGCGAGGGCAAGGTAAGCGTGAAAGCCTCCGACGGCTCCACTCAGGTGCTGGAGGGCAAGAACATCATCATCGCCACCGGCTGCAAATCCCGACCGCTGCCACCGCTGCCGTTCAACGGCAAGTCGGTCATCGGTTCCAAGGAAGCGATGGTGCTCGCGGACCAGCCGAAGGAAATGATCATCATCGGAGCTGGCGCGATCGGCATCGAGTTCGCCTACATCTACAATGCCTTTGGCACCAAGGTCACGGTTATCGAAATGCTGCCGACCATCCTCCCAGTTGAAGACACGGAAGTCGGAGAAGCACTTGAAAAGTCTCTCACGAAGCAAGGCATCCGCTGCCTCACGAACACAAAGGTCACCGCCACCAAGGATCATGGTGATCGCGTCGAAATCACCGTCGAAGGACCGAAGGAGAACGGAACCATCTCCGCCGATGTCTGCCTCGTCGCGATCGGCATCCAGCCGGTTCTTCCCGGCGGTCAGCAGCCGGAGCTCACGGACCGTGGCTACATCAAGATCGGCGATCGTTACGAGACCAACCTCCCCGGCGTCTACGCGATCGGCGACATCAACGGCCCGCCATGGCTCGCCCACGTCGCATCCTTCGAGGCCTTTCAGTGTGTCGATGGACTGTTCGTGGAAGGACACAAGCCGCGCAAAGTCACCAATTTTCCCGGCTGCACCTACTGCCACCCCCAAGTCGCTTCTGTTGGAAAAACGGAACGCGCTCTCAAGGAAGAAGGCGTCGAGTATGTCGTGGGGAAAATTCCTTTCGTAGCGATCGGCAAAGCGGTCGCCGCAGGCGATACGGACGGCTTCGCCAAGCTCCTCTACGGCAAGAAGCACGGCGAGCTGCTGGGCGCTCACATCATCGGCGACAATGCAACGGAACTCATCGCCGAAATGGGTCTTGCCCTCGATCAAGAGCTAACGATCGATGAGATCCACGCCACGATCCACGCTCACCCGACCATGTCCGAGGTGATCCACGAGGCCACTCTCGCCGCCGAGGGTCACGCAATCCACTTCTAGAGCTTCAAGATGAAACTCGCCGAGCTAGGGCTCAGCGCTCCCGGGGCAGATCGGCGGGGGTGGTGATTTTCGGGTTTGGCGAGGTGGAGGCAATCAGCTTCACCTTCTCCCCCATCTCTTCAAGCGCCGAGGTCTCATCCGTTACGAGAAGGTTCTCCCCGAGAATTTTTTCGTAGGCGGAGCGGATCAACTCGGCTCTGAAAATTTGCGGAGTCTCGATGAACCAGAGATTCTCGCGGGGGACAGGGGCTGCGGTGAAATCATTTGAATCAGTTCGCTTCAACGTCTCCGTCACACGGCGGGCAAGCGCGGCGGCACCGTGCTTACGCGCGGCTGCAATTGTGGCGAGAAGGTCTGCTTGGGAAACGAGTGGTCGCGCGGCGTCGTGGATGGCGATAAGCTCCACATCCTGGGAGACTGCGGCGAGGCCGTTGGCGACGGAGAGGTGGCGTTCGGCCCCGCCGTCAATGCGGAGCACCGGTTTGGTGAAGGTGGTTTGATCGAGGAGGGACATGCGCTCCGGGGGGGCGACGAGGATGATCTCGGTAATTTGATCGCAGGCCATGAAGGCGGCGAGGGTGCGGGCGAGGACGGGCTGACCGTGGAGAGGGGCGGCGAGTTTATCGAAACCCATGCGGCGGCTGGATCCGGCGGCGACGATGATGGCGGTGGTTTTCACGTTTAGATTTTCAAGAGGATGAACCGCCAAGACACTAAGTGAACCAAGGAGAAGATTTATTTGTGGAAGAGCTTCTGAAAAAAGGAAGGCTTGGACGGTGTCGGGATCTCCGGGTAGCGGATGTCGGGGACATGGTCTCCCCAGACGGTGTCATCGCCGGTCTCGAGCAGGGTTTTACCGCCACCAGCCATCGCGTCGCCGTCTTGATTGATATTCATCGATGGAACGGAGTTGTCGATACGGAGGACGACGGCTTTGCCTTCGAAAGGTATGAGATCGAACCGATCCGTGCCGGGGATGACGGGAGCGAAGGAGATAGGGTGGGAGGGGTTTCCTTTGGTGGATAGGCCAGCGATGTAGGCGAATCCGCACTCGCCGGGTTCGAGCACGTGACCGGGTGAGATGTTCCCGTCAGGTTTCTTAGATCCCTGGGTTTTCGCATAGAACATTTGCTCGGACTGCGTGATACCGGCTGCAAACAGCTGGCGGAATAGGGCATTCGAGGAGGTGCCGGAGAGGTCGTAGCCGTGGTCGGGGTGTTTTTTGGTTACGAGAGCGGCCGTGGCTTCACTGGGGTAGGAGCCATATTCAGTTTCGAATTCCAAGAGGGCGAGGCCTATCTGGCGAAGGTTGGAGGTGGCTTCGGTTTGATTGGGTTTTTTTGCGGAGCGAATCACTTGCGGGGAGGTTAACCCTGCAAGAATAAGGAGAATCGCGGTGCCTAGAAATCCGTAAAGAAAGAGTTTGAAGCGGAAGGTACGCTGAACTGGTTTTGCTGGATCGGACTCGGTCATTGAGCGGAGGGTTGGGTTTTCGGCGCTCTTGAGTATTTAGGTATCTGACTCCGCGACCCTTCGCGGCCTCTGCGGCTTTGCGGTAGAAATTTCTGAGGCGCGTATGAGACTGGGCGACCGAAGATCGCCCCTACGTTATAAGAGCTTTGCTCGTAGGAGGTCCGTGACCTGTTTTGGGTTCGGCTTGGTGGGGGCGGATTTCATGACTTTCCCCGTGAGGAAGTTGAGGAGCTTTTCGTTGCCGGCTCTGATGGCTTCGACTTCGGCTGGGTTCTCGGCGATGGCGGCGTCGACCAGGGCTTCGAGGTCGCCGGAGGAGGTGGGCTTGAAGCCGAGGTCGTCTGCGATGGCTGCGGGTGCTTTGTCGGGAGAGGCGAAGAGGACAGTGAAAACTTCTTTGGCTTGATTCGGGGCCAGGGTGCCGTTTTCCACGAGGGTGAGGAGGTCACGGAGTTTCTGAGGAGGGACCGGGCAAGCAGGTATGGCGATGGAGGCCTCGTTAAGGGTGCCGAGGAGGTTATTGATGATGAAGTTGGCGGTCTTCTTCGCGGGAATCGCGGGGTCGGCGGTGGCTTCGAAGTAATGGGCGAGGTTTCCATCTGAGGTGAGGACGGCGGCATCGTAAGGGGTAAGGCCAAAGTCGGTTTCGTAGCGGGCGATGCGGGTGAGCCGCGGCTCGGGGACTTGGGGGCGCACGGTGTCCAGCAGCGGAGCGGTGGCGATGGGAAGCAGGTCCGGACAGGGGAAGTAGCGGTAGTCGTGGGCGTCTTCCTTGGTGCGCATGAGCTGGGTCTCGCCCAGGTCGTCGTTCCAGCGACGGGTGGATTGAACCTGCGCTATACCTGCGCTAAGTTCCTCGGTCTGGCGGGCGATCTCATAGTGGATGGCGCGGCGGATGGCGGAAATCGAGTTGAGGTTTTTCAGCTCAACCTTCGCGCCGAGGGGATCGGATTCATTTTCACGCAGGGAGATGTTCACATCGCAGCGAAGGTTTCCTTTTTCCATATCTGCATCTGAGGACCCGCATTCTTGGAGGATCATCTGAAGTGAGCGGACGTAGGCGAAGGCCTCTTCGCCGGATTCGAGATCCGGTTCGGTAACGATCTCCATCAGGGGCGTGCCAGCGCGGTTGAAATCGATGAGGGAGGAGCTGGCAAGGTGAGTGGATTTCGCGACATCTTCCTCAAGATGAATGCGGTTGAGGCGGACGACTTTGTTCGGCGTCTTGATGTCCTTGCGGGCATCGGTGGGGTAGCAATCATCGAACAGCGGGACGCCACCGCCTAGGCAAAGGGGAAAATCCATCTGCGTGGTCTGGTAGTTCTTCGGCATGTCCGGATAGAAATAGTTCTTCCGGTCCCAGCGGGAAAACTCGGGAGAGGAGCAGTTGAGCGCGAGGCCAGTGAGGAGGGTTTTTTCAATGGCACGCTTGTTGAGCACAGGCAGAGCGCCCGGGAGGCCAAGACAGACGGGGCAGGTGTTCGTGTTCGGCTCATCGCCGAAGGAGGTGCGGCAGGCGCAGAACATTTTGGTGGCGGTGTTGACTTGGGCGTGAACTTCAAGGCCGATGGTGACGAGGTAAGGCATGGGAAAGAGTGGAAAGTGCCGAGTGAGCAGTGAGCAGTGAGCAGTGAGCAGTGAGCAGTGAGCAGTGAGCAGTGAGCAGTGGGAGACGGTGGTTGGTGAGAAGATGTTACCGAGGAGGCCGTTAACGCAGGAGGGCGAGACAAAAATTGAGCTACTCTTTCTCTTCCTGCGCCCCTTCGATCCGGACTTCAAACTTTGAGCGCTCATAAATCTCCGCTTCTTTGTAAGCTCTAGCAAGCTGGTGGGCAAGGAGCGCAGGTTCTACACCAGCCGCTCGGAATGCTCCAATAAACGGCATGTTGATGGTGCCGTTTATTGATACAGGGTAAACCGCGTTGATCTTCGCAATTTCCGCTTCTGAAATAGATTCTCCAGTCACCACTACCAAAACCCGGTCTCCTTTGGCGACAGGTTCGGCGTTTGTGACACCAGCTATTACCGAAATCAAAAGCGTATGGAGGAGTGCAATCTTCATGGTCGAAACGGATAAATATTCTGTGGACTCAGATTTGGGATGGACAGCTTTACTAACCCAGGTTTTCGATACGGAAGACCACTGGGGCGGAGTTGATGCAGTCGAGGTTTTCGATATCGGCGAGGGCGGCTTGGAGTTTACCGAAGGGGCAGGAATGGAGGAGGAAGACCATGTCGACGAATTCGGCATCGGGGTTGGAGGCATCGACCGGGGAGTGGGTGCCGGAGATGCCGATCTCGTGGTTGGCGATGACGGTGGCGATTTTGGCAACTACCCCGGGGCGGTCGGTGACGTCGAAGCGGACGTAGTAGGAGGTGGTGGTTTGCTCGATTGGCACGAGGTCTCCTTTTTCCCGGTAGGGTAGAAATCCGCGGGGGCGGGAGCTGGGGCGGAGGGAGCGGGCCGCCTCCACGAGATCGGCAACGACGGAGGAGGCGGTCGGATCCTGGCCGGCACCGCGGCCGTAGAAGAGCGATTCGCCGGCGGCGTCGGAATGGACGGAGACGGCATTGAAGACTCCGTGGACCGAAGCCAAGATGTGTTTCTGGGAGATGAAGGATGGCTGAACACGAAGCTCGACTGCGCCCCCGTCGCGCTCGCGGATGATGGCAAGGAGCTTGACCACGTAGCCGAGGGATTTGGCGAAGAGGATGTCAGTAGGCCGGACCTGTTCAATGCCAGTGACGTAGATCTTCTCGGGATCGATCGGGAAGCCGTAGGCGAGGGTGGCGAGAAGAATGGCCTTGTGGGCGGCGTCCCAGCCGTTGACGTCGAGAGCGGGGTCGGCTTCTGCGTAACCCAGATCCTGCGCCTCCTGAAGGGCGGTGGGGTAGTCGATGCCGCGGCGGGTCATTTGTTCGAGGATGTAATTCGAAGTGCCGTTGATGATGCCGGTGAAGGAGTGGATCTGATTGCCGATGAAGGAGTCCTGGACGGTCTTGATGATCGGGATGCCTCCGGCAACTGCGGCCTCGAAGAAGATTGGCGTCTCCATTTTCCGAGAGATAGCGAAAAGCTCCACACCCCGTTCTGCGAGTAGTGCTTTGTTTCCAGTTACCACTGGCTTCTTTGCAAGCAGCGCGGCCGCGACGATCTCAAAGGCGTCGGTAGTGCCGCCGATCAGCTCGACGACGATCTGCACGGCGGGATCATTGACCAGCTCGTGCCAGTCGGTGGTGAGGATCTCTGGCGGGACGGCGGAGCAGGTGGTTCGGGCCTTTGCTGGATCGCGGACGAGGATCTTGGTGATGTGCAGGGAGACATCTTTGCCGGTGCGCTCGCTGATGAGCTCGCCATTACGGTGGAGGGTGTTCCACACGCCGGAGCCCACGGTTCCAAAACCTGCCAATCCAATTCCCAGTCTGCTGCTTGATGCGCTCACAGGGGGGAGGTTGAAACTTCATGAAGCAAACCTCAAACCCAAATGCGGAGAAGGGGGAAAAGACGCAAAGCAGAATCTCCTTGAGTGTCTATACGCTACGTATACACTTCGTGAGTGGAGACAAAAGTGTTTAAGTCAGGAAACTCGCTTGCGGTGAGGCTGCCGAAGGGCTTTGAGCTGCCGCAGGGAAAAGTATTGATCCGCCGGGAGGGTAAGGCGCTTGTAATCGAAGAGGTTTCCAAGGGATGGCCGGAAGCTTTCTTCCATGAAGTCAGAATCGAGAGGAAAGATTTCGGCAGCGATGAAGTGGCATATACGGAGAAAAAGCTGTGAGATGGTTGCTGGACACGACCGTCTGTATTGACGTCCTGCGAGGCAGGCGCGAGGTGGTTCGGCGTTTCGAAGAGTGCCTGCCGCAGGACTTCGCCATTTCAGTAGTAACAGTGTTCGAACTGGTGCAGGGCGCGGCACGGGCGCCTGCGGAGTTCCGCGAAAAGGAAGGCAGGAAGGTTTCAACTTTCCTGACGCAACTGCGGCAGGTGCCCTTCGACGAGGAGTGTGGTAGGCTGGCTGGTGAGATGAACGCGGAGCTACTTAACCGGGGCACACCGGTGAGCGTGACGGATGTTTTCATCGCGGCAACAGCGGTGAGGCTGCGAGTGCCGGTGGTTACGAGCAACCTACGCGATTTCGAGAAAATGGAGGGGGTTGATGCGGTCGATTGGAGGGGCTAGCAAGGCATGGCGGATAGAAAACGCCGCCACAGATCATTCGTCCGATTTCGCGATGGAGTCGCGCATGCTGGTGTCGGATTTGACGTTTTCCATGCGGTAGTAATCCATGACTCCGAGGGAGCCGTTGCGGAAGGCTTCGGCGAGGGCCAGCGGGACTTGCGCCTCGGCTTCGACGACCTTGGCTTTCATTTCCGCAACCCGGGCGGACATTTCCTGCTCGAGGGCTACGGCGGCGGCGCGGCGGATTTCGGCTTCGGCCTGGGCCATGTTCTTGTTGGCTTCGGCTTGGGCGACCTGGAGCTGGGCGCCGACGTTTTCGCCGACATCCACGTCGGCTATATCGATGGAGAGGATCTCGAAGGCTGTGCCCACATCGAGGCCGCGGTGGAGGACGACTTTTGAAATGGAATCCGGTGATTCGAGGACGACCTTGTAGGTTTCCGCAGAGCCGATGGTGGTGACGATACCCTCGCCGACGCGGGCGACGATAGTTTCCTCTTTGGCGCCGCCGACGAAGCGGTCGAGGTTGGTGCGGACGGTGACGCGAGCGCGGACTTTCACCTGAATCCCGTCTTTGGCGACGCCGTCGATCGTGCTGCGGCCGGAGGCGGGATTCGGACAATCGATGACCTTCGGGTCGACCGAGGTGCGGACGGCTTCGACGACGGATTTGCCGGAGCCCTTGGTGGCGAGGTCGATGGCGCAGGCGCGGTCCCAATCGAGTTCGAGTCCCGCTTTGCGGGCGGCGATGAGGGCTTGGATGGTGGGAAGGACGTTACCTCCGGCGAGGTAATGGGCCTCGATCTCATCAATGGCGATTTCAATACCGGCCTTTTTCGCGGTGATACGAGCATCAACGATGGCACCGTAAGGAACCTGGCGCAGACGCATCGCGATGAGATCGGAAAAGCCGACGAAAGCCCCGGCGAGCCAGGCACGGAGCCAGACGCTGAAGAAGGAAATGATGATCGCAAAGAGCACCAAGCCGAGGATGCCGACGATGATAAGGATGACAGTGGTGAGGTCCATGGTGTGTTAGAGTGAGGATTTGCTTCTTACGATGATTTGGAAATGGTTCGCGCCAACCACGTCGAGGACGGTGCCGGGAGTGATGTGGCCGGATTCGGAAAAAGCTTCGAAGCGTTTCCCGTCAATGCTTACATAGCCGCTCGGTGCTAGGACAGTGACGGCTTCAGCGGTTTTGCCAATCAAATCCCGCGCCTGATCACCTAGGGCGACCGCTGCACCGTCAACCTCCTCGTCCAGAAAGAATTTTTTCCCCATCGGCGTTTTCGGCAAAATTTTGAACTGGACGTAGAACACGATGGCCGCCGCCACGAAAGCCACGAGCAGGGCGATCAAGCCCTCCGTTAGGCCGAGATTGATGAAGGCGAGGACGCAACCGACGAAAAGCATCAGCCCGCCGATGCTGCCGAGTATGCCACCAGGCACGAGCACCTCGATGGCGAGCAGCAGGATGCCGATGCTGAAAAGGATGATAATCAGGCTCATGCGGTTTCCACCTTGAGTTCAAACTCCCCCACGCCGGTCACCGTGACTTCGGTTCCAGGACTAGCGGTACCAATGGCGATCCGGGCGTCATAGCGCTTTCCAGCAATCTCAATCTGACCGCTCGGGAACAGCCCGGTAACGGCACGCCCCCGCTGACCAATCAAGGAAGGCTGCCGCCGCTCGATTCCTGAATGTGTGGTTTCGCCGCCAATGGAGGACTCCAACACCATCCTCCCCCACAGTCCCCCGTGCGGCATGAATCGCAGCAAGAGACTAAAAATGACGATGGCTCCACCCACTCCGGTGATGACATTGATCAGAGGCCCGGTGAGAAAGCCCGAGTCCCAGGCGATCGGTTGATCCGGCCAGATATCGGACATTCCCCAGAGCAGGGAACCGAGCATCAGCAACGCGCCAGGGATCGCCAGAAGGAAAAAGCCGGGGAGGAAAAACACGTCGAGGATCACCAGCATCAGCCCGAGCGCGAAGAACAGGGCCGGTTCGTGACCCGACAGGCCTGCGGCGAAATGGCCGAAGAACACGATCGCCAGCAGGATTGCCCCACCGATGCCGAAGATACCGAAGCCGGGTGTTTTAAACTCGATGAAAATCAGCACCAATCCGACCGCGAGCAAAAGCGGCGTAAAAGTCGTCAAATACTGGGCGACCCGCTCCGACCACGTGACCTCCAGCATCGTCACCTCGTAGTTGCCGCTGCCGTAGAGGCTGTCGATGAGGCTTTCCACATCTGCGTGAATGCCTGAGCCCAGCAGCGGCTGCGGTGGATCGCCGTATTCCATCATTGCCTCGGTGGCAGTGAGGGTGAGCAGCTCTCCCTCCGGCTTGATCACCTTGTCATCGATCTTCAGCTCGTAGTCCTCGTCAATCATCGCCGAGAGCACCTGGGCCCGGAACGCATCGTCGCCTGAAAGAGAACGAACGCGTGCCCGAAGGTAGCTGACGATTTTCAGCTTCATCGTTTCGTCAATATCCTGCCCTCCGCCCATTACCGGAGCGGCGGCGCCGATGACAGCATTCGGAGCGAAATGGATCTCCTCGGTCCCGGCGGAAATCAGAGCGCCAGCGGAAATGGCCTCGCTGTTGACGTAGGTGACGACCCGACCCGGAAAACGATCGATGGCTTTGAGCATGTCAAAGGTCACATCCAGCTGGCCACCAGGCGTCTCCATATCAAGGACCACCGTATCCGCCCCCTGCTCGATCGCAGTCTTGAGGCCTCGGCGCAGGATATACAGCTCGGGCTTGGCGATCTGATCACGGATCGGAACGACAATCACCTTACTTTTCCCGCTTGGAACTTCATCGGCCTCCTGAGCGGAGACCATCCCCGAAAGCAGAGCGAGGAGCAGAAGGAACAGATGGACGATGGATTTCATGTAAGGCTGTTGAAGCAACTGCATGAATGAAGCATGAAACGCTGTTAGCGGAACAGAATTCGGCGAACGCTTCTTTCGCGCCACTGCTTTCAAGTGCCAAGCACCAGAGCGGTGCGGGAGGTGGTGTAGATTTTCATACGCCCGTCCTTGTCGACGGGGTAGTCGTAAGCCGGATCTACGCGGCCGTGACCACCATATTTCTTCGCATCCGAATCCAGCAGCAACTTGTGCGTCTTTTTCTGATAGGGAGTGAGCGGGTAGCTGAAAATGGATTTCGTTGGTGAGAGGTTGATGACGAAGATTAGGTTCGCGCGCTCGGCGACGAGGATTTGGTTCTCGTGATCAACGTGGATCAGCTGCGCGGGAGCAGAGGAAAGGAGTTTCGTCTGCTTCGCCAGCTCGATCAGATCGCGGTCCCATTCCGCCAGCCACTTGTATTTTAAGGTAGGATTATCCATTAGGGACCATTGGCGGCGGCAGTAGTGATAGGACCAGCCGTTCCCCTCGCGCGGAAAATCCAGCCACTCGGGATGCCCGAACTCATTTCCCATGAACGTCAGATAGCCTTCACCGCCAAAGGCCAGCGTAAGCAGGCGGATGATCTTGTGAAGGGCGATGCCGCGCTCAACCACCGGATGCGGATCGTTCTCCTCCATATGCCAATACATCTCCTTGTCCATAAGCCGGAAGGCCAAGGTCTTGTCGCCAACCAGCGCCTGGTCGTGGCTTTCCGCGTAGGCGATGGTGGCTTCGCCGAAACGGCGGTTGGTCAGGACGCCCCATAGCTCGTCGAGATTCCATTCTTCGTCGCGCGAGTGCTTGAGCAGTTTGATCCAGTGATCGGGAATCCCCATTGCTAGGCGGTGGGTGAATCCGACTCCGCCATCGGAATTCGGGCGGCAAAGGCCGGGCATGCCGGACATATCCTCGGCCACCACAATTGCCCCTGGCTTGATCTCGGAAATGAGTTCGTTGGCGAGCTTGAGGTAAAGGATCGCCTCCTCGTCCGCATCATCGCCGAAATAGTCTTCATAGGCACCGAAGGCGCGGCTCCCGTGGGAGTGGTAGAGCATCGAGGTGATGCCATCAAAGCGGAAGCCGTCGAAGCGGAACTCCTCAAGCCAATAGCGGACGTTGGAAAGTAGGAATTGCTTCACCTCCTGCTTACCATAATCAAAGCATTTCGAATCCCACTGCGGATGATCTCCCTTTTCCCCACCGTGAAAGTACTGGTGGCCGGAGCCATCGAAGTTGTTGAGTCCCTCGGAAATGTTTTTTACCGCGTGAGAGTGCACTACATCCAGCAGGACGGCGATGCCCATGCCGTGAGCGGTATCAATCAGATACTTCAAGTCCTCAGGGGTGCCGAAGCGCGAGCAGGCGGCAAAAAACGAGGATACGTGGTAGCCGAAGGAGCCGTAATAGGGGTGCTCCTGCACTGCCATAAGCTGCACGGTGTTGTAGCCGGCCTTCTCCACGCGCGGCAGGATGTCATCGGCGAATTCACGGTAGCTGTGAACCCGCGGTTCCTCCCCGGACATGCCTACGTGGGATTCGTAAATCAGCGGGGAGGTAATCGTGCTGGGATCGAACTCGTGTTTCCATTGGTAAGACTGCTCGGGGCACCAGATTTGACCGCAGTAATCGTGAGTGATCGGATCCTGCACAGCGCGGGTGATACAGGCGGGGAGGCGGTCGCGGCGGGAATCATCCGCTCCGTGAATGTGTAGTTTCACCTTTTCTCCATGAGAAAGATCATTCGGACCGAGGCGCAGCTCCCAGATGCCGCCTTCCTTTTTTTCGAGAGGATGGGTGTCGCGATTCCAGTGGTTGAAATCGCCGATCAGCGAGACCGCTCTCGCCTCCGGTGCCCACTCCCGGACGAACCACTGCTTGGCTGCAGGATTGAAATGGATACCGCTGAACTTATGGCCTCGCGCGAAGGCGGAAAGGGAGCCCGATTTTGCGCGGATGTCGGTCAGAGCCTCTTCAAAGCGTTTCGTCCTGCGGCGGATCGCCCCGGTCTGCGGCTCAAGCCACGGGTCATCTTGCACAAGCTTCGGGATATCTAGCTTTTCGTCCATAGCTCTAGTAAAGCGGGAAAGCCGCTGGCAGGAAATAGAAAACGCAGATCCCGTCTCTCAATTTCAAACTTGGTTTGATAAAAAGCCTACCTAGCCTCTGGACATGTTTCTTAGCGCCATCGAATCGCATTTTACGCTTCTGGACCAGTTTGTCGTCCTAGCTTACATGCTGCTCACCACTTGGATCGGCCATGCGCTGAGTGGCAAGAACGCGACAATCAGGGATTTCTTTCTGGGCGGGAGATCGCTTCCCTGGTGGGCGGTCAGCGGCTCAATGATCGCTACTGAGATCAGCGCTCTCACGTTTATTGCCGTCCCGGGAGGAGTGTTTGCCCTCGCAGGCGACTGGACCTACCTGCAATGGGGCATCGGATCGATCATCGCGCGCTTTGCCGTCGGGTATTGGCTGGTCCCGTTGTATTTTAAAGAGGAGATCTACAGCCCCTATGACTACATGGGCTCAAAGCTCGGTGAGGGAGTCAGGCAGCTTGTGACCGGGCTGTTTTCCCTTGGCGCAATTCTAGGTCAAAGTGTCCGGGTTCTCGTGACGGCGCTGATCTTGCAGACGGTGACGGGACTGTCACCCACCGCCTGCATCCTTGCCATCGGCGGTTTTGCGGTCGTTTGGACGCTGATGGGCGGCATGCGGACCGTGATCTGGACGGACGTGATCCAGTTCGGAATTTTTCTCTTCGGGGGTATTCTCGCTTTTTCTTGGCTCGTGGGTCACATAGGGCTCGATACGATTTTGGAGATCAACAGCAACGCAGGGCCGGAGGGGACTATCGACAAGCTCCGGATCTTTGACTTCACCTTTCCGTGGGACAGCCCGCTGCTGAACTACACCTTCTGGGTTGGCGTCATTGCGATGCCTTTCCAGAACTTCGCCGCCTTCGGAACTGATCAGCTAAACGCCCAGCGGATCTTCTGTTGTGGCTCGGCAAAAGATGCCCGTAAAGCAGTCATCTGGAGCAGCGTGTCCCTGTTCACGACCTTGCTGATGCTCGCCGTCGGCTCTGGCCTCTTTGCTTGGTATCAGGTTCGTGGCCTGACGCCGGACGAGGCGCTGAAATTCGCTGAGAATCCAAATTTCGTATTTCCCGTCTGGATCACCACTGTCCTGCCGCCCGGCCTCACCGGACTCATTCTTGCGGGAGCCTTCGCAGCGGCAATCTCCAGCTTGGACTCGGTGCTGGCGGCCCTATCCCAGACGAGCTTGTCCGCTATTTACGGGCGAGAGAAACTTGAAAAAGAGGGTAACGGCCAAAGCATGGTGCTGCGGTCACGCATTGCAGTCGTGATCTGGGCCGTCATTCTCTCCGGCTTCGCCATCCTGCTCTCCGGAGGCTACGCCCAGAGCGACAACAAGAACCTCATCGATCTCGCCTTCGGCATGGTGGCCTACACCTACGGCCCCCTTCTCGGCATCCTCCTTGCCGCCATCGTCCCCGGCCACAGGAACATCCGCGGCCTATTCTTCGGCGTGGCTGTGTCAATTCTCGTGGTCGCATGGATCCGCCCGGAACTGGCGCAGCTCCTTACGGCTATTGGGGCGACAGGGTTGGCCGAGACCATCACCGCTTCACGGCCACAGATCGCCTTCCCGTGGTTCTACCCTGTGAACGCGGCGATTACGTTCCTCGGTGCATGCCTCCCGTGGGGCCGCACACGGGTGGTTTGAGCTCTGTCACGATCCCGACACATCCTCCCTTCTCGTGGTTGCAAGGGTTCTAGCGGATGCCCCCACCCAGGCCGGTAAAATTATTTCGGAAAGCCTTATTAAACTTCAGGTCAAGGTTTTTAAAAATCATCCCGTGGAACGCTTGTGGAATGCGCCGGGAAATTACGATCTGTTAGATCCACGAGAAAAACTTTTCCAAGCCCCCCGTTCATTGCGCATGATCCCGCCCTCAAAGCGCTGCTGATTCGCAAAAGAAGCCTCGCAGAGTGCACGCAATGGACTTGCAAACAGCAAGGAACGCTAAAACGCCAATGAAACAGATCACGATGGAAACGAAGACGACGACAGGGTTTTTAAAAAACCGCCCGAACTCTTTGCCAAATGCCCTCCATCCCCCCACTTCCTGGCAACAAGTCAGCAGCACGCTCTGCAAATCGATCGGCGCGGATGCGTTTCAAAGATGGTTTGGCGGCGCTTCTTGGAATGGCGCTGAGGACGGCGAAGGCACCCTGGTGGTGCCAGGTGAAATCCACCAGGTCTGGATTGAAACCAACTATATGCCCGAGCTCATGCTGGCCGCCGGAGAGGCGCACGAAGGACTGCATCACGTTAAAATCGTCATCGCGGATTCCGTCGCCGAGACAGCACAGGATGCATCGCCAACCAGCCCTGACATCCGCAAGGAACTCTCCGGAGACATGCTGGATAGACGCGCAAAAGCCGCCGGGCTCAACCCCGCCTACACCTTCAAGAGCTTCGTCGTCGGCAGCAACAGCCAGTTCGCCCACGCCGCCTGTGAGGCAGTCGCCACCAAAAGCGGCATCGGCTACAATCCCCTTTTCATTCACGGCAGCTCCGGCCTCGGCAAGACCCACCTCATGCACGCCATCGGCCATGAGATCCTCCGCCGACGCCCCGACGCCCGGGTCATCTACCTGACTTGCGAAAAATTCACCAATGAGTTCATTGAGGCGATCCGCAAAGGCGACATCGAGAAATTCCGCCGCCGCTACAGGAGTTCCGACGTTCTTCTGATCGACGACGTTCAGTTTCTCGCTGGCAAAGAGCGCTCTCAGGAGGAGTTCTTCCACACCTTCAACACCCTCCTGGATGGCCGCAACCAGGTCGTCATCACCAGCGACCGCCCCGCCTGCGAGATCAAGAGCATCGAGCCCCGCCTCATTTCCCGCTTTGAGTGCGGCCTAGCAGTCGAGCTACAAGCGCCGCAGCTTGAAACGCGGATGGCTATTCTCCGCAAAAAAACCATCGAATGGAAAGTCACCGTCGATGAGTCGGTCCTCAATTTCCTCGCTGAGAAAATCCGCTCGAACGTCCGCCGCCTTGAGGGAGCCCTCGTCCGCGTCGCAACCTATGCCTCACTCGCAGGCGAAAGCATTTCCGTGCAAAAGGTCGAACACCTTCTACGGGACTTCATCCAGGAAGAGGCCAGTCGACAAGTCACCATAGATGCGATCCAGCGCGCCGTCGCTGAGACATTTGACGTCCGCCTGGCTGACATGATCTCACGGCGTCGCCCTGCTAGCATCGCCTTTCCACGACAAATCGCCATGTATCTAAGCCGCACCATGACTCACAATTCCCTGATGGAAATCGGCGAGTCCTTCGGCGGTCGCGACCACGGAACGGTGATCCATGCGTGCAAGAAGGTAGCCGCCGAACTTGCCAAGCAGGCAGGCCTCCGCGAGCGGATCGAGCGCATCGAGTCCCAGCTCAAACGCTAGGGCACTTGCAGCCTGCACTCCCTCACGGATGCATAATGCACTAGGGGTGCCGAATTCCACTGCCCGACCCCCGCACCCATTGCGGCGCAATGCGTGCTTGCACCTAGCTTCACGTCCGGTAGCCTCCGGTTGGAACGATAGATGCTGACTAACAGCAGCCTTATAAGGCAAAACAACACATCATTATGAACGACAATCCATTTTCAGATCAGAACGCCAGCAACGCCGGATCCACCGCTCCTTCCGCTTCCAATGCGGCCACCGACCTTCGCACCGCCGCCTCTGACTTCTCCAGAGAAACTGGCGAAAGCGCCACCAGACTCCGGGACTCCGCAGCAGAGACCGCTCAAGCATTGAAAGCCTCTGCGGCTCAGAAGGCCGAGCACTACCGCACCATCGCAATGGAAAAGGCCGATCACCTCAGGGAGTCTGCCCAACATCAATGGGACGGTACCTGCGAAAAGGCAAAGGAGATGCAGGTCACAGCCGAAGATTACATCCGTCAGAATCCGACGAAAGCCGTTCTCGGCGCGCTTGGTGTCGGCTTCCTTATCGGCCTCATCACTCGCCGTTAGGGTTCTCCTTTCACGACCCACGACGCCGCCCGTCCCTGAGGTGGGTGGCGTTTTTTGTGATTCCCTTCATGTGAAACGACAATCCCCCGCGTCGTCCCGCCTATGAGTACAGCCCCAGGCACCATGCCTCCAACACCATCTCTCCCTGAAGAGTTCCGTCCGGTCGATGGCCCGGATAACCCGGACACCTGGAAGGACGCCTTAGTCTGCCTCGTGTCGGCACGGATCGGGATTATTAAGGAGGAGTCAAAAGACGCCATCCCGCCCCTTGTCAAAAAGCTCGCTCTAATCACAGCGGCTGCTCTCTGTGGGCTCACGGCTTGGGCGGTTGTTTGGGCCGCCGTCATCGGCGCGATCGCAGATGCCGCGCATTGGGATTGGTACTACGCGGCGTTTGCCGTGGCCGCATTTCATCTCGTGATTGCCGGCATCTTGTTCGCCCTGACGCGCTCCAAGAGCGACGAACGCTTTCCCATCACCCGCGAAGAATTTAAGAAAGACCGCGAATGGCTACATCAACTAAAACAACAGCGGAAATAAGAAAGCTGGTTCTCCTTAGCGAGACCTCCCGGATCGAGCTTGGACGCTCCCACGCCCGCCTCAGGGACAGGCTTGATTTTTCAGGCCGCGTGAAGGACCATATCGGCTCGGAACCGACTAAATGGATTGGCGCATCTGCGGTCCTCGGCTTTCTCCTGAGTGCTCTTTTCAAGTCGAAAAAGAAGCCCGCGCCAGCTCCATCTCCATCTCCAACTCGCGCACGTGTCGAAACGGTTAAGAAAGAGCGCAACGCTCTGGTCGGAGTCGTAGCAATCCTTCTTGCAGTCGCCAAGCCTGTCGCCCGGATCTATGCAACAAAGTTTCTCAAAAACTATCTCAAGAAGCACGTCCGTACAAAGTATTTGAGTGGATCACGTGGAACCGGCGTCCGTCCATATTGACAGGTCCTGATCCCGTGGCTAAAAAAACAGGCGCAAGCCGCCCCTGGCCGCACCCGCTATTCAAACCCAACCTTAAATGTCAGAACACCAAGTCCTGCATCACGTCGATGATTATCTAAAACTGGGGCGTGAATATGATTGCTCCGACCTCCATCTGGCTACCGCATATCCTCCGGCTTGGCGCCGCTATGGACACCTTGCCCCAATCTGGCCGGACCACCCGCCTCTGGGATCAGAGGATGCAGAGCGTCTAGTCCGATCCTTCCTCAATGAAGATGAATGGAATCGCCTTCAGGAGCGTGGCGATATTGACTTTGCATACGTCGGCAGTGACGGACGTTACCGCGCCTCCATTGTCAAGCAGCGCCTCGGCTATGACATGGCCTTCCGGATCATCAACGGCCATATCCGCACCATGGAGGAAATCGGTCTTCCGACGGAGCACTTGATCCCCCTCACCCGCTACCAGAACGGCCTCCTCCTCATCACGGGAGCCGTCGGCTCCGGGAAATCCACCACCCTCGCCTCCATCGTCGATTTCATCAATCAGGACCGGGACGACCACATCCTGACCCTTGAAGATCCGATTGAATATGTCTTCGAGTCAAAAGGCTGCCACGTCAACCAGCGGGAAGTCCACAAACACACGGAGTCGTTTGCCAAAGCCCTGCGCGGTGCCCTTCGCGAAGATCCCGACGTCATCATGGTGGGTGAAATGCGCGACTTGGAGACCATCCAGCTGGCCCTTACCGCTGCGGAAACCGGTCACTTGGTTCTTGGAACCCTTCACACCGGAAACGCGCCGCGGACGCTCGACCGCGTGCTCGACGTCTTCCCGACCGACCAGCGCGATCAGATCCGGATCATGGTTTCCGAATCTCTTCGCGGAATCCTTTCACAGCAACTCGTCCCAACCATCGACGGGCAAGGCCGCATCTTGGCGACCGAGCTCCTGGTAAACACCCCCGCCGTTTCCAACTGTATCCGGGAGGGAAAAACATATATGCTCCCCGGCGTCATGCAGACCGGCAAACATGTCGGTATGATCACCATGGACGAATCTCTTAAGAAGCTGTATGTCAAGGGCCTGATCAGTGTGGAAGAGCTACTCTTCCGGTCTGAAGACAAAGCACAAATGCGCGCCTTCCTCGTATCCTGAGCCACTGCCGCTCGCACCCTTTTTCACGAAAACCCTCTTACATGGCCAAAATCGACGCCTATTTCAAGCACCTGATCGCAAGCAAAGGCTCAGACCTCCACCTCTCCGAAGGGCAGCCGCCCAAGATCCGGGTCCACGGTGCCGTCGTAGCGATCCCGGACGAGCCGGTGCTGGCGGGGGACGACTTCAAGCAGCTTCTAGCCGAGATCTGCGATCCCCGCTCATTTGAGCGCTACTTGGAAGACGGAGATCTCGACTTCGCCTACGAGATGGACGAAAACTCCCGTTTCCGCTGCAACTATCTCCAACAACAGAACGGGCTCGCCGCCGTTTTCCGGCTGATCCCAACCGAGATCATGTCCTTGGAGGCGCTGGGTGTTCCTGAGGTCGTCAAAGAGTTCGGCCACATGCGCTCCGGCCTCGTCCTCGTCACCGGCCCAACAGGCTCTGGAAAATCGACTACGCTCGCCGCACTGCTCGACTACATCAATACGAACTTCTCCCGCCACATCATCACAGTCGAGGAGCCAATCGAGTTCGTGCACCGGAACAAACAATCGATCCTAACCCAGCGTGAGGTGCCGATCCAGACGCCTTCGTTCGCAGACGGTCTCCGCGCTGCCCTGCGTCAGGACGCCGATATCGTGCTCGTGGGAGAGATGCGGGACTTGGAAACCATCTCCCTCGCCCTGACGGCTGCGGAAACCGGCCTTCTCGTTTTCGGAACCCTCCACACCAACAACGCTCGTAAAACCGTTGACCGGATCATCGACGTCTTCCCCGCCAACCAGCAGTCACAAGTGCGGACGATGCTTGCAGCCTCCCTTCGCGGCGTCGTCGCCCAATTGCTCTGCAAGCGTGTCGACAAGCCCGGCCGGGTGGCCGTCCACGAGATCATGTTTGGCACTCCCGCCGTTGCCGCCATTATCCGTGAAGGAGCAACGCAGAAACTCTATGACGTTATCACCGGCGGCAAAAACGAGGGTATGCAATTCATGGACGAATCCATCTGGTCCAAACTCCGCGAAGGCCTAATCTCTCCGCAGGAAGCCTATATGAAGGCGATCGACAAAACGCGCTTCAAAAAATTTCTCCCACAGGAGTTCGCGCACCTCGGTGACGCATCTGGCGAAAACCCCCTCTCCCACTAGTGGTCAGTAAATCACAAATTGCCAGGTCGTGCATTTCGCACTTGTACTTTTTCAGAAGCCTTCTAAACCGGGCGGATGTCTGACAAAATCTACCGCATAAAACTATCAGAAGACGAGCGGCGCGAACTCGAAGCCA
>JBGTDO010000013.1:0-46232 GCA_041748235.1 Akkermansiaceae bacterium
GCTCGCCCAGGACGCCATCACGCTGACCCCTGCCAACTGGCTCAAAGCCCGCAGCGGCAAGCCGTAGGGAATGGCAGCCTGACTTCATAGGTGTCATAGATCTGAAAACTATGACTCTTTTGAAACGGGCGGAGCAACAACATGTGCAAGGCGCTGCAGACTACGCTTACCAACTAGATGCGTTCAAGCGCACCCAATTCACGTTTGAAGAAACGAAGTCAGTTTTCGATTAAAATCCAGCCTCCTCGGCAAAGAAGAATTTCTCGTAGCATGGTCGGCGCTCTTATACTGCTATCCTTGTCTCCATCCCGAAGGTTACCAATGTTGTGATTCAGGCTGGTCAGAAGAGCTCAAGCGGTATGCATCTGAAGCGTGGCGGCGTCACGAAGTTGGCGACTTGTCCGATAGTGAGTTGTATTCGTGCGATGCCCAATGGGCAGGGAATGACCTGTGTCATTTCCCTCCATTCGCGGGAGAAGGTTTTAGGAAGTCGCAAGAACATTCCCGAATGAAAAATCATCTGGGATCAATAGAAATTGACAGCTTGCCGCCCACCCATATTCCTGTATGGTGAGCTTGTCATGAAAACCACCCTGGATCTTCCGAACGATCTTCTGATCGAGGCAAAGGCTGTGGCGGCCCGCCGCCGGATCACCCTGAAGGATATGGTCGCCCACGCGCTGCGGCGCGAAATCATGCCGGAAACCGCTATCAGCCCCTCCGATGGCGAACTCTACGAGATTGGCCCGTTTGGGATCTTGCGCCTTAGGAAACGGGGTGTCACGATTGATGACAACATGATCAGGGAGCTTTCCGAAGAAGCCGATGGTGAGGAATTCGCAAGAGCCATGGAACTGCGCAGCGAAAAATGATCCACCTTCTCGATGCCAACGTCCTGATCGCAGTGGGCGACGCGACTCATGCCCACGCCGGAGTGGCATTGGATTTTTTCGAGACCCGCGCCACCCGTGAAGGATGGGCGACATGCCCGCTGACCGAAAACGCATTCCTCCGCATTTTGGGGAATCCAAAATATCCGGGCGGCCCAGGATCCACGCAGGAGGCGCGGCGGGTTCTGGCCAGTATCCTGGCAGCGCCGGGACATCGCTTCTGGCCTGATGATCTGAGCCTTACCGAGATTGTGCGAATCCCTGCTCTACCAGCCTCCCTACAACTGAGCGATTGCTACCTGCTCGCGCTTGCGACAGCGAATGGCGGGAAATTCGCAACCTTTGACCGCCGGATCCGAACGGATTCCGTGGAAGGCGCGGAGGGGCGGCTCCTCCTGCTGGGTGCACCCACCTAACGCTGAGACTCCCTGGCCTTCAATCCCCGAAACTCCAAACCCGCTTCGTTCCGCCTTGGCGGGTTTCCTTGTCCTCGGTCTGGCCTTCGAAGCTGACGAGATCGACCACCTTCGCCTCGCACTGCTCCGAGATGGCTTCGACGAGAGGCTTGGAATGGGAGACAATGATGATCTGGCTATCCCTTGATGCTTTGGAGATTAGCTCGGCGAGCGGGGCGATAAGGTCGGCGTGGAGGCTGCCTTCCGGTTCGTTGAGGATGAGGAGCGGTGGGGGCTTGGTGGTCATCAGGGCGGCGCAGAGGCAGAAAAAACGCAGGGTGCCGTCGGAAAGTTCCGAGGCATCGAGCCAGCGCTTCAGGCCGGGGCGGAGGAGGCGGAGCTGGAATTTCCCCATCTCATCCATAGGCGACCACTCGCAGCCGGGGAAGGCTTTCTCAAAAATTTGATCCAGCTCCCCCGCCCTCTCACACTCGTAGAGGGTCCTTAAATTCGCCGCCAAATTGGCCCCATCCCCGTCCAGCACAGGAGACCAGAAACCTACAGCGGGCTGCCTCAGCGGAGAGCGGGCGTCGGTTGCGAAGTGATGATAAAATCTCCACGACAGCAGCGTCTCCCTCGCAGCCATCACCGCAGGATAATGCGCGCCATCGCGTACCTCGCTGAGAATGGATTCCGTGGCGTGAACAGGAAGCGGGAGCGCGTTCATCTTCCCATCATTTCCACGCAGCTCGACGGCCGGTCCCTTTCTTTTTGCCATTACCCGCCCGCTCTTCCCTCCATACCTGAGTGTCTCCAGCTTGATATCCGGATCGGTCTTGAACAGCGAGGGGTCTCCCGGAGTTGCCGGAATCATCCCGCACTCCATCTCGATATGGAAATCGTCATGCTCGATTTCCCAACGCATCCGCCGCGTTTCGCCCTTCTTCAGATCTCCCGCCCAGAGCAAACTCGGCAAGCCGCCCTCCTCCGCCACGGCCGCAGCGAAGCGTCCCTCCGCCAACTTGTGCATCAGCCCCAAGGCGCGATACACATTGGATTTTCCAACCCCGTTCTCTCCGGTGATCACGGTCACCCGCGCGAGCTTCATCTGAAAGTCCCGCAGTGAACGATACCCTTGGAAATGAATCGAACGTAACATCCGCCGATTCAATCTGGCGCATCCGGCAGCGCCAAGCTTGCAGACCGGATTGGAGTTTAGAATCTGGTGAACCATGCCTAGGATTCCCCACGAATGGACCACATCCTCATCCGCGGTGCGCGCCAGCACCATTTGAAAAATCTCACAGTCGCGATTCCGAAGGGGAAGCTGACGGTGATCACCGGTCCTTCGGGCAGCGGAAAATCGTCGTTGGCCTTCGATACACTCTATGCCGAGGGGCAGCGGCGGTATGTCGAATCGCTCTCGGTCTATGCGCGGCAGTTTCTCTCGCAGCTTGAGAAGCCGGATGTGGATTCGATTGAGGGGTTGAACCCGGCGATCGCGATCGAGCAGCGGGTCGGCGGGCTCAGCCCCCGCTCTACAGTTGCCTCCGCGACAGAGATCTACGACTACCTGCGGATCCTGTGGGCGGCTGCGGGAGTCCCGCATGATCCGGTTACGGGAGAGCGGATGTCGAGGATGGGGCCCGGCGAGATCATCAACGAGCTGGCGGGCCAGCCGGAGGGATCGAAGCTAATCATCCTGGCAGCTGTGCCGGAGGATGAAACGACTGATCCCGCCCGCTTGCTGGGCGATCTGCAACGGCAAGGCTTCATCCGCATCCGGCTCAATGGTGAGATCCACGAGATCACCGAACTCCCACCCGAAGCCCTCGAAAACGGCCCTCACAAAATCGAGATCGTCATCGACCGGCTCGTGGTGCGCGAGGGTGTCGAGGCGCGTCTAGCCGATTCCATCGAGCTCGCGCTCCGCCTTTGCGGTGCGGAGGCGCGGGTGCTGCTGATGGTGCCCGAGGAAAAAGGTTACAAGGAACTCACGTTTCAAACCTCTTACCGAAATCCCCGCACCGGCGAGATCTTCGGCGATCTCTCCCCACGCCATTTTTCCTTTAACACTCTCGAGGGCTCCTGCCCCGAGTGCGAGGGGCTCGGCTGCCACAGCTGCAATCACCTTCGCCTTAAAAAAGATCTCCAGTTCGTAAAAGTTCAAGGCGCGCCCGAGCAATGGCTTGGGATCATGGAGTTTTGCCAGCTCGCAATCGAAGAAGCCAAGGCTTGGATGCTAGCCCTGGCGCAGCGCCCGCAGCCGCTCGGTGAGCTGGCAAGCGAAGTCATCAAGCGCCTGAATTTCCTCTTGGATGTCGGTCTCGACTACCTCACCCTGGATCGCTCCAGCGGCACCCTCTCAGGCGGCGAAGTCCAGCGGATCAAGCTCGCGACGCAGCTTGGCGCGGGGCTCAGCGGCGTCATCTATGTCCTAGACGAGCCCAGCATAGGCCTCCACGCATCCGACACCCAGCGGCTTGTCACAGCCATCCTCCGCCTGCGGGACATCGGAAATACGGTGGTCGTAGTGGAACATGATGAGGAAATCATCCGCGCGGCTGACCACCTCATAGACATGGGCCCTGGTGCCGGGACGGAGGGAGGAGAGATTCTCGCCGAAGGCATTCCTGGGTCCATTACCAGCCCCACCGGGAAATGGCTGCGGGGACAGATCCCGCGCTTCAAACCGACGGCTGCCGGTGACTCCACAGCTACGATCACCATAGTAGGTGCTCGTGAGCACAATCTCCAGAATCTAACGATCGGGATTCCCCTCGGAAAAGTCGTCGCCATCTGTGGACCCTCCGGCAGCGGGAAATCAACCCTCGCCAACGACATCCTCGCCAGATCTCTCGCCAGGCATTTCCACAAAGCCAAGGAGCCCGCCGGGGCGCACGACACCATCAGCGGCTTCGAGCACATCGAAAAATTTGTTCTCGCCGATCAGTCGGGGATCGGCCGCAGCCCGCGCTCGAACCCCGCCACCTTCATGGGCGCCTTCGATCTAATCCGTGAAATTTTCACCAAGCTTCCCCTGTCTAAACAACGGGGGTATGGAAAGAGCCGCTTCAGCTTCAATGCCAAAGGCGGCCGCTGCGAGCGCTGCCAGGGCAATGGTAAGCTCCGGATCGAGATGCATTTCTTGCCGGACGCTTGGGTCGAGTGTCCTGCGTGTCTTGGCAAGCGTTTCAACCGGGAGACGCTTGAAATCACCTACAAGGGCAAATCAATCGCGCAGGTTCTTGAGATGTCCGTAGCGGAAGCGAAGAGCCACTTCCGCCCGATCCCAAAGCTCTACCGCATCCTCCACACGATGGACGAGCTGGGCCTCGGCTACCTCACCCTTGGCCAGGCCGGGAACACGCTTTCAGGCGGCGAAGCCCAACGACTGAAGCTGGCCCTAGAAATTTCCAAGCCGGAGTCGCCACACACGCTCTATCTCTTCGACGAACCCACCACCGGCCTCCATTTCGGCGATGTGGAGAGACTTCTCACCGCCCTTTTCCGACTGCGGGACGCCGGCCACTCGGTAATTGTAATCGAGCACCATCCGGATGTGCTCGCCGTGGCCGACCATCTGATCGAGCTAGGGCCGGGCGGAGGCAAAAAAGGTGGTAGGCTTGTAAGGAACAGCCGCAATCCGGGCTAACTTTTTCAGCGTTTTTCGATTGCCACGATCGTCACATCATCAAGCTGCGGCCCCTCGCCGGTGAAATCCTTGACCGCCTCCAGAACCCTGGTCACCACCACCTCCGCGCCAAGCCCCGCAGCGGTGCCGAAGACTTCCGCCATGCGCTGCATCCCGAATTCCTCGTCTCTCGCATCCAGCGCCTCCTTGACCCCATCCGTGTAAAACAAGACGCAGTCGCCCGGCTCCATTTTGATCACCTCATCCTTGGTGACCCGCTGGAAAACATCGCCCGCGTCCAGCCCCAGCGCCAGGCCCTTTGGCCTCGATACCTCCACCGCCCCGCTGGCTTTGCGGAAAACGAGAGCTGGATCATGACCGGCACGGGCAAATGTGAGGGTGCCTTCCGCAGGATCAAGTATCCCGTAGATCATGCTGATGAACATGTCTTCACGGATGTCCGGAAACAGATAGCGGTTCACCGCGCCGAGGACCATCGCCGGCGAGGCGTTTGTTAGAGAAACGGCTCGGAGCAAGCTCCTACACATTGCCATCAAGAGCCCTGCGGCAACGCCTTTCCCAGATACGTCGGCAATCGCCACACCGATCTTGCCATCCGGCAGCCCGATGTAGTCGTAGTAGTCCCCGCTGATGATTTTCGCCGGAAGGTTGGTGCCATTTACGCGGAAGCCTGCGACCACCGGATCCTCCTGGGGTAGCAGAACCCGCTGCACCTCGCGGGCATTGCGGAGTTCGCCTTCGATCGCCTTTTTCTCATTTGCGTCGCGGTGCACCCTCGCATTACCAATCGCAAACGATGACTGCTCCGCCACCGAGCGAAACACTGCGAAATCGTTGCGGGAAAACTCCCCGTCCTCATGTCGCCGTGCCACCACAAGCACCCCGATATCCTTGCCGGCGTATCGCAGCGGCGAGACCATCGCCGACACGTTCTCCTTATAACGTGTGAATGAATCGCGGAAGGAAGGATGGCTTTTCACATCGCCCACATGGATTGCCTCGTCGACCGTGAAGCCATGCCCGATGATCCCTTCATCCATCCCGACGCGGGCAAGCCGGAGGTGGCTTTCAAGTGCCCTGGGATCCTGCTCGGCCTTTTTCAGAATTTCAACAGGGACGCCAACGAGAGGCGGGCATTCTTCCGAGACGTAGGATGGATTGAGAAATCCCGGCTCGTTGGCGACATAGTAAATCGCGCCTCCGCGCGCCCCCACCACCTGCAGCACCCCGTCGACAATGATACGGGAAAGCACCCCATCGGAGGGTTCTTTGCCAATCGCCAGTCCGAGATTGTGCAGGAAAGCAAACATCCGCTCCTCCTCCCCCTCCATCTCCTGATAGCGTCCGCGGATTCTTTTGGCCTTCCGCCGCTGGTTGCCCAGCGCGAGGCCCAGCCCAAGGCAGACCACCAGCAGGAGTGCAATCGCCCATGGGATGGTCTGGTCCATGATGTCTAGTTACCGGGACTTGCCTGACTTCTCCGTCAGCTCGTCCCCCAACATCCGCACGACACTCGAAAACTTTTGCTTATTTTCGTCATTGGCTTCGGATAAAATTTCATGGGCTTCCAGCACGTGCCGCGTGTGCATCTCGGTACCGGATTTCATGCCGGCTACCTTCCGCTTCAGCAGATCGCGCGCCTTTCCCCCCACATCCACCCACACGGCCTGCTCCGGATTGATCTCCATCAGGAAATCCAGGCCCAGATCCTCCAACGAGTGGCGGCTTTTCTCATCCGCATCGGCCACCTGCAGAACGCCACCTTTCTGGGCAACCCTGCTCGCGAGTCCAGCCAGGGTGCCCATGAAAGTGGAGTCCATCCCTGAGCAGGCCTGAAGATCAATCACCAAGCAGTCCTCGCCCGAGCGGATTCGAGATTCCCCGTATTCCTTCACCGCCGGACTGTTCAGAAAAGAACCCTTGCCTTCGCAGCGAATCCAGCTGAAACCTTCGAATCTTCCTACCTTTATTGGACAATCGTTAGACACGGATTCTTTTGCCGTTGTTCAACGGCGACTTCCAATAGCCTAGCGTCTTCCCCTAGCCGGTCAACATCTTACAAAGACGACCTCACCCTTGTGGAGTCTCGCCGTCAGGCTTGATTTTCTTCCGCATGCCCTAGATGTGTTCAGGAAACCGCTTTTCCAGGACCTCGCGCCGGAAGCCGAAAATCCGTTCCAGCTTCGCCCTCACGAAAACTCTATGAGCAATCTCTCCGAAGGGGCCGAACGGCAGAGCGTAATGCACCAGATCCCGCATGATCGTCCCGCCCTCCGCAGCCTCGAAGCTGTGCAGGTGGTGCCAGAACTTGTACGGCCCGAAGCGCTGCTCGTCCACGAATGAAATACCCTCTCTGACCGTTTTGATCTCCGTTACCCACGGCACCCAGATCCGCGGGGCCACCATCACCTTGTATTCGATGATCTGTCCTTCATACATCGTTTCGCCCGGCTGATAGACGATTTTGAAACCAAGGTCGGCCGGGGTGATTTCATCCAGATTTCGCGGACATGAGAAAAAGCTCCAAGCTTCCTCAGCAGCGATTGGAAGAAACTGGGACTGCGTAAGCGTGTGGATCATGTGACGCCAAGTTCAGTCGTAATTCTAACAGCGCAACGTGCGATTGGGCAAGTCTACGCCCGACCGAACCTCTCATAAATCATTGGCGAAAAGATTTTCAACTTGGAAGATGCCGCCCTTTTGCCACGTAATGGTGGCCACATGAAAACGAAATTTATTCTGACTTCTCTCGCTGCCTCCCTCATGCTGGCACTTCCCGCCTCCGCGCAGGAGGATACAACACCGCTCGGCGAGCAGATGGCCGCCATGAACGATGCCTACAAGGCGATCCGTCGTGAGAAAGATCCGGCCAAAGGAGCCGCCCTTGCACGGGAGGCGCAGGATGCGATGATCAAGGCCGTCACAGAAACCCCTGAACTCGTCAAGGCGATGCCAGAGGGCGACGACAAGACCAAGGCGGTAGCCGGCTACCGGAAAATGATGGGCAGCCTCATTTCCACCCTCGCTGAGATGGAGCTCGCGTTCCTCAACAACGATTTGGCGAAAGTGGAGGAGATCGTGCAGCAAATGCGTGACATGAAGAAGGAGGGTCACGATCAGTTCATGGAGGAGGAGTAAACCTTCGACCCTTTAACGCAAATGGCCCGCCGGACGTCCGGCGGGCCATTTTGTTTTGAACCAAAGGGCCGTGTCTCCTCACTCGATCACAACAGGAGTACCAATGCCTACCTTGGAGTAAACCACCGGAACCACTTTCTTGGGACCGCGGATACAAGCGTGGGAAGCCGGATAGCGCGGAACGTTTCCAATATGATGGCCGATGCCGCCCCAGGTCAGGCGCATCCAGTATTTCATTGGCGCGCCGACGAACTGACCCCCTTCAGGAATCGGATCCTTTCGCGCGTCGGCGTCGCTGTTCGTCACATTGCCCTCGGCGTCCAGTATACGGCCGTATGCGTTGGACCTCTTGTCCACAATCTTTTCCAAGATCTCATATTTGCCCGGAGGCGTCGGTCGGCTAGCGGTGCCTGAGGAGATCGGGTAGTCCATCACCACCTGGTCACCGTTCATCAGCATGCCGCGCTGCGTGTCGAGATTGAATTTAAGCGAGGAATTTGAGGCGTCAGTTGCGGAAATCAGCTGCGAGTTGGTCCAGACGTTGTAGGTCTTGGGGTACCCTTTTTCAGCTTTGAAGTGATCGTACGATCCCGGCGGGTGAGGATTCTGGTAACCATCCCCCACTTTCGAAAGCGTGGGTTCGGGGACGGGGGCCTGACTGGCACAGCTTGCGATAAAGGCGAAAATGCCGCTCAGCGCGAGCGGCTTAAGGAATCTTGGGATCATGATGGTGGCTGGTTGGGCGGCAGTAGCTAGACGAACTTCCGCAGCATTGCAACATTTCTAATGTGAGGCATCTTCGGCTAGGATATTCCATCCGAGTCCCACCCATGGTCTCCCAAGAGCTGAAAGCAAAGCTTCGCGACGTGCCCCACCAACCCGGCGTTTACCTGATGAAGGACCGCCTCGGCTCGATCATTTACGTCGGCAAGGCACTGGATCTGAAGCGCCGGCTCTCCTCCTATTTCACCCCTTCGCGGAAGACCCGGGCGAACCTGAAGACCCGCGCCTTGATGGATTCGATCCATGATTTTGAGATCCACATCGTCCGCAACGAGCAGGAATCCCTGCTGTTGGAGGGCAAGCTGATCAAGGACTACCGGCCGCGTTACAACGTCGCCTTCCGCGACGACAAGCGCTTCCTCCACGTCCGAATCCAGATGAGCGATCCTTACCCGAGATTCTCGGCCGTGCGGACGAAAAAGGAGGATGGTGCCCGCTACTTTGGCCCCTTTCCCCACTCCAGCGCCCTTCACGACACCCTGAACTGGCTCAACCGCCGCCTCGGTCTCCGCGTTTGCCGCCCCGTCATTCCCGGCGAAACCGACTACCGCCACTGCAATGCCGACATCATCCGCAACTGCTCCGCTCCCTGTATCGACCGAATTTCCCGCGAGGACTACTTGGGAAAAGTCGAAGAGGCCTGCGTAATTCTGGAGGGAAAAGGCAAGAAGGCGATCTTCGACGAGCTGCGACTGGAGATGCAGACTGCCGCCGAATCTTTGGATTTCGAAAAAGCTGCTACTCTACGTGACGTCCTCGACAACCTGCAGAAAACCCTTTCCCCCACCCGCCAATTTTCCCGCGGCCGCGGCGTGCCGACGACTGTGAAACCCACCGAAGACCTCGCCGATCTCGCCGCAGCCCTCGGCCTCCACGAGCCGCCTCGCGTGATGGAGTGTTTCGATATTTCGAACGTTTCCTCCAATCACATCGTCGCCTCCATGGTGCGCTTCACCGACGGCCAACCGGACAACCAGAACTACCGGAAATACCGTATCCGCACAGTGGAAGGGCAGGACGATTTCGCCTCCATGGCGGAAGTAATTTTCCGCCGCTACTCCCGCATCCTTCGGGAAAACGTCGATCCGGAAAACGAGTATTCGCAGGAGCCGCTGATTGAGTCCCAGCGCCGCCTCGCCAAGGAAGGCAAGGCGAAGATCATCCTCCCGGACCTCGTCATCGTCGATGGCGGCAAGGGCCAGCTTTCCAGCGCTTTCAAGCAGCTCCGCACGCTCGGCCTGCAAGAACTGCCAATCATCGGCCTCGCCAAGCAGCGCGAGGAAGTTTTCTTCCCCGGTGATTCTGATCCGCTCCTCATTCCCCATGACCGCGGCGCGCTCAAGCTCCTCCAGCGCATCCGCGACGAGGCCCACCGCTTCGCCAACGGCTACAACGAGCTACTCTACCGCCGCCGCATGAAGGAAAGCCTCCTCGATGATTGCGGAGGGATGTCACCGCGCCGCAAAGCCCTGCTGCTGGAAAAATTCGGCTCCGTCGCCCGCATCAGAAAAGCCACCCCGGCGGAAATCGCGTCAATCCCGGGTCTCTCAGTCAAATTCGCTCAGAGCTTGCTGGATTTCCTCGCCATCCGGTAGAATACCCGCATGCAAAAAGCCGTCGTCACCCATTTCGATGAGATCGAGCCGCAGCAATGCCCGTGCGGCACCACTCGCCGCGCCTTCGCCATGCCGGAGAACCAAACGGCCACCATCCCATCTCGGTGGATGCCAAAACACACTACCACAAAAAGCTCACCGAGATCTATCTGATCCTTGAAGGCGAGGGCCACATGGAACTCGACGGCGAACTCATCCCCGTTCGTCCGCTGACCACCATCTTCATCCCGCCCGGAGTCCGCCACCGCGCCATCGGCAAAATGAAAATCGTCAACGTCCCCATTCCCGCCTTCGATCCCCACGACGAATGGTACGATTGAGCCGCCGTGGGGGCGATCTTCGGTGGCCCCTTCATCACGCACCCTTGACCTGCCGTCTCCCTCCCGTTACCCACAGCCCATGGAAAACGACCTCCCCCTCGCCATCGAAGCCGCCACGGCAGCCGGAAAACTCCTTCGCAAGCATTTCGGCAAGACGCTCGTCGTCGATGAAGCCTTCCACCACGATATCAAGCTCGCCCTCGACAAGGAGTCCCAAGATCTGATCACCGAGATCCTCCTTTCCGCCCGTCCGGGCGACGCGCTTTACGGCGAGGAAGGCATCGCCGGGAACCAGGATTCCGGCCGACAGTGGATCGTCGATCCGATCGATGGGACCGTGAACTACTTTTACGGCATTCCCCATTTCTGCGTCTCCATCGCCCTGCGCGTCGATGACCAGGTCGTCCTCGGCGTCATCCACGATCCTATGGTCGGCGAAACATGGACCATCGAAAAAGGTGGGGTCCCGCTTCTCAACGGAGAGCCCGTCCAAGTCAGCACGCGGGAAAAACTTGAAGAATCCATTCTCTTCGTCGGCTGCGGCAAGGACACCGAAGCACTCACCACCGGCGTTGACCGCTTCCGCCGCGCCTCCCTCCGCGCCCGCAAGATGCGCATGATGGGCTCCGCAGCTCTCGGCATGGCCTACATCTGCTGCGGCCGGCTTGACGCATACGTCGAGTCCACTATTTCCCTCTGGGACATCGCCGCCGGTAAACTTCTGGTAGAGGCCGCCGGAGGAAAAGTCACCCTCACCCAGCGCGCTGGCAAGGCCGACTCCTGGTCTATCATCGCCACCAACGGCAGAATTCCCATCGAGGAAATTCTTTAACAATGATCGGCATCGGCTACGACGTCCACCAGTTCGCGGAAGACCGCCGGCTCATCCTCGGCGGTGTGGAAATTCCTCACACCCACGGCCTCTCCGGACACTCCGATGCGGACGTCCTCTGCCACGCCATCGCGGACGCCGTCCTCGGAGCGATGGGCCACCCGGACATCGGCCACTACTTCCCTCCCGGCGATTCCGCCTGCAAAGACATCTCCTCCCTGAAGATCTTGGTCAAATGCCGCGAACTCCTTGCTTCAGAGGGCCTGCGTCTCATCAACGTCGATTCCACCCTCATCGCCGAGGCACCAAGAGTCCTTCCCCACCGCGAAGCCATGCAAAAAAACATCGGACAAGCTCTGGGCATTCCCCCCAACCGCGTCGGCATCAAAGCCACCACCAACGAGACCATGGGCTTCATCGGCCGCAGGGAAGGCATTGCCGCCATGGCCGTCGCCCAAACCACTGAGCTCTAACCGCAGCGGCGGACTGCATCCGGCAGGCCCACCACCTGCTACCCCTCCGCCTCGGCGTTCTCTCGGGAATGATCACGCGCCCTTGGGCTCCCCGGCTCGCCAATTTCGTTTTCCGGCGGCTCGTGGGGCAGGTCACCAAAAAGCCCCGCCCAAACGGGCGGAGCTTCTTTTCAGGCCGATCGTAGAAACGGGCATCACTCGCCAGCCGTCTTCCGAAAGACGAACTTATGGTCTTCCTCTTCCGGTTCGAAATCGTCCGGCTTCTCACCGTCTTTGGTTGAGTAGATGAGCGTCACCGTCTCGTCCTCGATTTTCACCAGCCCCTTGCTCTTGAATTTCTTCGCCTCAGCGTCCTCGCTCTCGGGAATCATTCTTCCTGTCATTTCGATGGTCCAAGGATCGGTGCTGGAATCGAGGGTGTATACCGCTGCGTAAAGCTTGTTCTCGTCGTTGTCATAGCCTGCAATGGTCTTCGTGCCCCAACGGACTTTGCCCTCGAGGCGATCCTTCGGGATCTCTTTTTCGCCGTATTGGCCGGAAACGATCTCATAAGCTCCGACGAGCCTCTTGACCTCCGCAGAGATGGCGGCGTCTGAGCTTTCTTTAGGCTCGGCACTGGCGGGAAGCATCAGGCCGACGAATATCATGCTGATTTTGGTAAATTTTTTCATCTGTATTTTGGTTGTTGGACCCATCGAAAGAGCAATCGAGGTGCCATGGGTGATATGTCGGGGACCGAACACAGGGAACGTTATTGAAAGCGCCCAAGAGGAAGAACCGGTAAGCGCTGCGGAACTTCCACAAAACGGTCCCGAATCGGGCGCGTCACTGCAAAGCGCATCACTTGCAGGCAACCGTTCTTGCGTTCTGCAAGTGGGCCCGCCGCACGTCTCGCCCACGATCTTAAGAGCGCGGGAAACATCGAGCGGGGCATGTTTTGTGCGACGGCTCTTGTTCCCTCATCCGGCGTCAACGCGCGTCGCAAACAACTCCACAAATATGCTTATGAAAACGACCTCAAATTTCCATCCCCTCTGCGGCCTGCTCGCCGCCACCTGTCTCATCATGGCCCCGACCGCCCTCGCCCAAGAACCCCAAAACGGCGACAAGTCAGAGGATCAGCAACAAGCTCAAGCAGGATCTCTCGATAAGGTCTCCGAGCTGATCGCAGTCATCCAGCCTGCGAGCGGCAGCAATGTCCAGGGAGCCGTTTTGTTCGAAGAAGTTCCCGAAGGGGTTAAGATCACCGCGAAAATCGGCGGACTTGAACCCGACTCGAAGCATGGCATCCACATCCACCAATTCGGAAACATCGTCGCTGAGGATGGAACGAGCGCCGGCGGCCACTACAATCCAACGGGGCAAGAACACGCCCTGCCCGACGAGCCCGAGCGCCATGCCGGTGATCTGGGGAATCTGGTAGCCGGACCCGACGGCAACGCCACACTGACCTTAACCGTCGATAATATTTCCCTTATCGGAGAAAAGGCTCCGATCATCGGACGTGCCGTCATCGTGCATTCCAAAGAGGACGACGGCGGCCAGCCAACAGGCAACGCCGGAGATCGCATCGGCATGGGTGTGATCGGCGTCAGCAAAGCAGCTGACAAAAGCGGCTCCGAATAAACCCGACAATCCACAAATCAGCAGGAGCTTCACAACTGCGATGTCAGCCGGACTTTCAGGAGGCGGACAGTTGTGACGCTCCTTTGCGCCACCAGCCGCACCCGCCTTCCCCCGCAGGAAAAATCCGGGCATCAATGATTGGACGAACGCGGTGCCTTGTTCATCCTGCGGACATGCAACTTTTCGACACGCTTCGCCGCGAGGACTGCGGGATCGCTCCGCTCGATGGAAAAACCTACCGCTTCTACTGCTGCGGCCCCACGGTGTACGGACCGGCGCACATCGGCAATTTCCGGACCTTCGTCCTGCAGGATGTCTTCCGTCGGACACTAGAGACAGGGGGGATGCGGACCCTGCACGTGCGCAACATCACGGATGTGGATGACAAGACGATCCGGGACTCTCAGAAATCCGGGCAGTCCCTCAAAGCATTCACGGATCAGTGGAAAGAAAAGTTTCACTCTGATTGCGACGCGCTCGCGTGCCTCCCGCCGCACATCGAGCCGAGCGCGGTGGAGCACATTCCGCAGCAGATCGCGATGATCGGGGCGCTGGTGGAAAAAGGGCATGCATACGTCTCAGATGACGGATCCGTTTACTTCAAAATCTCCTCCTTCCCCGGCTACGGGAAGCTCTCGCGACTGGATGAGCGGGAGCTGGATCTTGGAAAGACGCAAAACGCCCGCGCAAGCTCCGACGAGTACGAAAAAGATAGTATTTCGGACTTCGTGCTGTGGAAGACGCGGCGCGATGACGACGGCGAGAATTTCTGGGAATCGCCTTGGGGACAAGGTCGGCCGGGCTGGCATCTCGAGTGCTCGGCGATGATCCAAGAATACCTAGGCGATACCTTCGATCTTCACTCCGGCGGCGTGGATCTCGTTTTCCCGCATCACGAGAACGAAATCGCGCAGAGCAGATGTGCCTGCGGCGGAAACTTTGCCGCACATTGGTTTCATATCACCCACCTGCTCGTCGATGGTGGCAAGATGTCAAAGTCTCTGGGCAACATGCACACCCTTTCCGACCTCCGGGAAAAAGGCTTCACGCCGATGGAGGTGCGCTATGTCCTGATCGGCGCGCACTACCGCAAGCAGCTCAACTTCACCTTAGATTCACTCTCCGGCGCGAAGGAGGCGCTACACAAGCTGGCAAAGAGTGCGGCGAAGCTAGCTGAAAACATGGGCGGCGAGACCAGCTTGCCTGCCGCTGATTTCGGACTGTTTCAGCCGGCGTGGGATGCTCTCAACAACGACCTCAACACCCCGGCCGCGCTCGGCGCGATCTTCACCGGACTGCGGGAGGCCTCGAAACTTACCGGGAACGAAGCCGCCGCCGCACTGGCGGGCCTCAACCGAATTCTAAAAGCCCTAGGCATCACTTTGCCGGAAACCTCTGGAGACGATAGCGAAGTTCCCGCAGATATCCGGGAGCTTGCTGAGACCCGCTGGTCCGCCCGCTCAAACAAAGATTGGGCGACTTCCGACAAGCTCCGCGACCAACTCTCCGCCCTCGGCTGGGCGGCAAAAGACGGCAAGGACGGCTATCAGCTCAGCAAGCTTTGAACTTTTTCTGTGAGAAAACTCTAACGCGCTTTGCCCGGGCGCTCCTTTCCGCTAAGAACTTTTCCGGTGTCCGTCATGCCACCTTTTCAAGAGCTAACAAATGAGATTCGCAGTCCTCGGCTCCGGCAGTTCCGGCAACGCAACCATCATGGAGTGCGGCCGCACCCGCCTGCTGGTGGACGCGGGACTGAGCGCCAAGCAGCTCTGCCTCCGCCTAGCGGAACTAGGGATCGATCCCGGCTCGCTCTCGGGCATACTGCTTACCCACGAACACGGAGACCACGTCCGCGGCTTGAAAAATTTCATCAAAAAGCACCAAGTGCCGGTTTACGCCACCCGCGATACCGCCCATGTGGTGCGCGAGCAGGGCATTGATGGAGCGACGTGGAAGATCTTCGATTCGGGACAGGTTTTCCGAATCGAGCACCTGACGATCGAAACCTTTTCCATCCAACATGACGCGGTCGACCCGGTCGGCTTCGTGATTGGCAATGCCTGCAACCGCTTCGGCGTTCTCTCCGACGCCGGTCACGTCACCCGCAGCATGATCGAGCGGCTGCGGAACCTCTCCGCGCTCTTTGTGGAGGCCAATTACGACGACCAGCTCTTGGCTAATGATACCAAGCGTCCGTGGTCAATCAAGCAGCGCATTTCCTCCCGCCACGGCCACCTCTCAAACCTTCAGGTGGAGGAGCTGGTCCGGGAAATTGCACACGCGGAAATGACCCGCCTCGTCTTCGGGCATCTGAGCAGCGATTGCAACTGCCCGAAAAAGGTCGTCTCGCTTTTCAAAGCCTGCCTGATGGAACTCGGTCACTCCCACATCGAGCTGGAGTGCGCAAGGCAGGACCGCGTCACCTCATGGTTCGACATTTCCGCGCCTTTCCGGCTGCTTGCCTGATTCCGCTTTACGGAGTGATTTTCACCGGCGTTCCAACCTTCACTTGGTCGAAGAGAGTCGGCACGAACTCCTCCGGCATCCGGATGCAGCCGTGGGAAGCAGTCTCGCCGGGGCTTGGAATATTTCCCACATGCATGCCGATGCCGTAATCCGTAAGCCGCATCCAATAAGGCATCGGCGCCGGGACATAACGCTCGCCCGGCTGGAGGGGCGTGCGGGGAGTGGCATCGTCATTGGTCACCTCGCCATATTCGTTCTCAATCCAGCCGTAGGCGTTGGAATGCTTATCGACGATTTTCTCAGTAATCTTGTATGAGCCGGGTGAGGTGCTGCGGCCTTCCTTGCCGGTGGCCACATAGCACCAGCCGATATCCCGGCCGCCGCGCCTGACATCGGCGATCTGGTCGCGCAAACGGATCTCGAGGGAGACTTCACCCGGTCCGCCATCATCGTACCACTGGTACATCACCCGGTCCGCCTTCGTGGGGATCTTCGGCGGCGCGGATGACGCACACGAGTTCAAGGCCATGGCACACGCCCCAGCTGCGGCAAGAAAAAGGCAAAGACGGGTAAAGGTTGGGACAATCATGACAAGAGGGAAGCAATCGTGCCCCTTTCTACTCATGTAAAGCAGTTTCCGATCCTTTTGAACGCGATCTCCGCCGGCTGCCGCTTAGCCACCGAAGCGAATATTGACGCCTTTCCGGCCCCAAGCGGTGGAAATTTCGCTTTCCAGCTTCTCCCAGCTTCCGCCTCCCAGCAAAGGTGCGAGAGCCGCCTCGCTATGACCGCCTTCCCGCAGACCTTTTAGAAAAGCCGTAATGCGCGTGGCCTTCCCGTCCCCCTCCATGTGGAAGAAGTAGTGAGTCAGCAGCAACGACAAGCCGTAGTGGAGGTTGCCATTGTGGGCGGAAAACCCGCGGTAATCCATCAACATGAAATCGCGCAGCTTCGGAGCGGGAAGGGCCGTCCCAAGATTTCGTCCACCTTTGCCACCGGCTCCATAGGAGGTGACATAGTCCTTGACGCTGTTCCCGTGGGGGTCCGGGCGGAACAGGCCGACATTGTAGGGCGTGACAGCGACGTATTCCGCTAGGCCTTCGCTGAACCAGCCGACCGCACCGTTGGCGAAATATGCGCTCGGTGTGAGCTGGTGGACGAGTTCGTGGATCAACACCTGGTTGTCGGTGTTGATATCACGGCTGTAGCCGGTCCCACCTTTCGTGAGGCCCAGGCTCGCCATCGGGACGAGGACGAGCCGACTGGAGGGAAGGAAACAACCAGCGGAGCCGGGCGGACCCCCGGATTTGTGGTAGGACTCAGTTTCCCCGAAGAGCAAAATCTTCGAGCGTGCGCCCACGGACTCCGCAGACATCATCCCCAGCGGTAGCTGCGCCAGATAAGCTCGCGTGCTTTCAAACATCATCGCGAAGCTGCTGAGCGCGTCCTGGGTGATCCGTGCGTCCGAATAGAAGTTGTAGCCAGCGCTCTCATATATATAGCGACCCGTCTTTGCATTTTCTGAAACCACCTTGCACGCCGCGCTGCCGTTGATCCGGACCTCCCGCGGCCACGGCCTACCGAAATTTGTTCTCAGAGATTCAATCGGCTTTCCCGCCCCCTGCCGGATCAGCATCTGGTCGCTGGGGCTCAGCTCCAGCAAAGGCGTGGAAAACTGGCGCCCGCCTTCCATCACGAAAACCACCTGCGCTCCTTCCATCTTCACAAACTCCGCCTCGAAGGTGCGGCCGTGAGAATTCGTCCACTCGCGGCCCGCCGCCCCGGCGCACAAAGCTGCGCAAATAGAGAAAAGGCGTAATGAAGAAGATATAAAAGCCATGAGATATCTTGAATTTCACGACAAATTAAGTTTTTTACCGGCTTCCGACAAGCCACAATCCACCTGCGGATCTGCATCTCCCACTCGGGCGCGCACCCAGCCGATAAGACATCCAACACCTTGCGACGCCGGGCGGTGGAACATTTTTGACAAAACCTCTTTCATCCATAACCCTCCCGCCCAAGCAGCGCTAAAACCCTGTTCCCACCTATTCCATGAGCTATATTCGCACATTCACCACCGGCTCCGGAGCCGAAGGCAAACTTCACTCGCTCCCTGCGCTCGCCGAGGTCGGTTTTCCGAACCTGTCGCGGCTGCCGGTTTCTATTCGGATCGTTCTGGAATCGGTGCTACGGAATGTGGACGGCCGCAAGGTGACCGAGGCGGACGTCGCCAACCTCGCCAACTACAATGCCAAGGCACCGGGAGAATACGAAATCCCTTTCACTGTCGCCCGAATTGTACTGCAGGATTTTACGGGCGTGCCGCTTCTGGTGGACATTGCCGCCATGCGTGATGCCGCAGTCGCACGCGGTGCTTCGCCGGAGAAAATCGAGCCTCTCGTGCCGGTTGATCTGGTCGTTGACCACTCCGTGCAGGTCGATTTCGCAGGCTCGCAGTGGGCTTTGGACCGGAACATGGCCATCGAGTTCATCCGCAACCGCGAGCGCTACGAGTTCTTGAAATGGGGCCAACAGGCCTTCGACACCTTCACAGTCGTTCCTCCCGGGATCGGCATCGTCCACCAGGTGAACCTCGAGTACCTCGCCAAGGGCGTCCTTTCCAAAGGCGACACCTACTATCCGGACACCCTCGTCGGCACCGACTCCCACACCACCATGATCAACGGCCTCGGTGTGGTCGGCTGGGGTGTCGGGGGAATCGAAGCAGAGGCAGGCATGCTGGGCCAGCCCGTCACCTTCCTCGTTCCTGAGGTCGTGGGCGTTTATCTCCACGGTTCACTCGCAGAAGGCGTCACCGCCACCGACCTCACTCTCCGCGTCACTGAAATCCTCCGAAAGCATGGAGTAGTCGGAAAATTTGTGGAGTTTCACGGCCCAGGCGCCACCGCGCTCTCACTGCCGGACCGTGCCACCATCGCCAACATGGCTCCCGAGTACGGTGCGACCATGGGCTTTTTCCCCGTCGATGCCGAAACAATCAGCTACCTCCGCGGCACCGGCCGTAGCGAAGAACTTTGCGCTACGGTAGAAAACTACTACCGCGCCCAGGGCCTCTTCGGCATCCCAGACAAGGGCGAGTGCGACTACACAGATGTCCTGGAGCTGAATCTATCCACCATCGTCCCGGCCGTGGCCGGGCCCAAACGCCCGCAGGACCGCATCGATCTCCCAGCCCTGCGCGAGACCTTTGAACTCCTTTTCCTCTCCTCCACAGGCTCCGGCGGCTTCGGTCTCAGCACCGATGACCGCAATAAAACCGTGCCACTGTCGATGCACGAGAAGGCCGGGGTTTCAGTAGATTCCCTTCTCTCCACCGACCAGCTCCACGGCACGTTTGAAGGGACAGAGCGGAATGAGCGGGAAATGGTCACAAATCGGCCGAGTCCGAACGTAATCAACTACGACGTCTTCCCAGGAGGCCCCCAGGAAATGGAGCTGCGCCACGGCTCTGTGCTCATCGCCGCCATCACATCCTGCACCAACACCAGCAACCCCAGCGTCATGCTTGCCGCGGGCCTTCTCGCCAAAAAAGCGAACCAGCTCGGCCTCACCATCGCCCCATACGTCAAAACCTCCCTCGGCCCCGGCTCCCGAGTGGTTACCGACTACCTCGACGCCACCGGCCTCAGCAAGGAGCTCGACCAGCTCGGCTTCCAGACCGTTGGCTACGGCTGCACCACCTGCATCGGTAACTCAGGCCCGCTCCACCCCGCCATCGAAGGCGCGATCAAGGAGGGTAATCTCGTCTGCGCTTCCGTCCTCTCCGGTAACCGGAACTTCGAAGCCCGTGTCCACGGCTCGATCAAATCGAACTTCCTGATGTCCCCGCCGCTCGTCGTCGCCTTCGCCCTCGCCGGCCGCGTCGATATCGATCTCATCGCCGAACCGCTGGGTAATGATCAACTCGGCAACCCCGTCTTCCTCAAAGATCTCTGGCCGACCCAAGAGGAGATCCGCGAGCAGCTGGAAGCCGCTCTCAAACCCGAAGTCTACAACAAGCTTTACGGCAACATCGACACTGCGAACCCGAAATGGGCGGAAATCGATGGCTCGACCGGCGCGACCTACGAGTGGGACGAATCCTCGACCTACGTGCAATCACCACCGTTTTTCGAAACCAAAATTGGTGGCAGCGAGGACATCATCGCCGCTCGCCCGCTCGGGATTTTCGGCGACTCCGTCACCACCGACCACATTTCCCCTGCCGGAGCCATCAAGGAAACCTCGCCCGCCGGTCAGTATCTTTTGGAGCATGGCGTGGATCGCGCTTCCTTCAACTCCTATGGCGCCCGCCGTGGCAATGATCGGGTGATGACCCGCGGCACCTTTGCCAACGTCCGCATCAAAAACCTCATGTGCCCAGGCACCGAGGGCGGCTACACCCAATATTTTGGCAGCCAGGAGGTCGCCACCCCAGACCAGAAAATCTCCGCTGCAGATGGTGCGACTCCGACCTTCATTTACGACGCCTCCATGGCCTATCAGTGGGAGAAAACCCCGCTCATCGTCATCGGTGGAGAAGACTACGGCATGGGTTCTTCCCGTGACTGGGCGGCCAAAGGCACCCGCCTGCTCGGCGTCTCCGCTGTCATCACGAAATCGTTCGAGCGCATCCACCGCTCCAACCTCATCGGCATGGGCGTCCTCCCGCTGAATTTCGTCAACAAAGAAGACTACGACAAAGTCAAGGATCTCACCGACGCCACCTTCGACATCACCGGAATCGACGGCGAGCTGCGCCCGATGCAATCCGCCACCCTCACCGCCTCCAACGCCGATGGAGTGATCCTGCAGATCCCACTCAAGGTCCGTCTCGACACCCCGGCCGAGGTCGACTACTACAACGCAGGCGGCATCCTCCCCTACGTCCTAGATCAGATCCTTGGGTGATCCGCTTAGCAAGGGAGGCTTGCCAATAGAAGCGCCCTCCAACATGCGCGCTCAACGCCTTCTATTGCAACTGCGGGATACCTCCGCTTCTGCCGGCTGCCGCTCACGAACGCACTTCCTCAGTCATCGGAATCATCCCAGGCGTGCGCTTGGCCCTTTCTGCTTCTCTTCCCATAGAGCGCAGACCTGACAGAAACGTGTCACCCACTTGGCGACCACGTCTGCGGCAATTTGCAAGATCCAACTGGCAGGATGCATCGCAGCAGCCGGGCACAGCGCGTGGAGGCACGCTTTTTTAGATAAGTTAGATCGCTTCTTATCCTAGGCGTGAAGGCGGTTAGCGGACCGCGCGGAGAATCAGGCGGCGGCACGGGCGTACCATTTGCTACCGTCAGGGTTCTATGAAAGCCATACAACTTACAACGATTGCCGCTGTTGCCATTTCATTGGCTTCCTGTGACAATAAACAAGAAGAAGAAGTAATAGTCCCTGCCGACACCACAACGTCGCCCGCCGTGGTGGAGACGACCGAAATCATCGTCGATCCAGCGCCTCTGGAAACCGAGACCAACCGCCCTCCGGCCACTGAACGCCGGGAAATATCGAGTCCGGCAACTCCAACCACTCCTCAGAGTTCCGATGTCATCGAAGTCCCGGCGGCCGAAATCACAGAGCCGGGAGCTGAAACACAGTAAACTCAGCACTCTTCCTAAATTCACATAAGCCTAAGAAACCCTAAATAAAAAAACAAACTAGAACCAAACATGAAATTAAACATAACAGCCATAATCACCAGTGCTGCAGTGCTCGCCTTCGCGCCCGCTGCTGCGCTAGCTCAGGAGAACCGCATCTCCTATCCAACAGAGGAGAACGCCGTTCTCGTCGTCGAACAACGTGGAGCGTCCGAACTCCGTGCCGGAAGCACCTATGACTACTCCCTTCACGTCCGCAACGAGTCGGACCAGCCACTGCACGGTGTGAAAGTTGTTCAGAGTCTTCCGACCAGCTTTCAAATCGAAAGCGAAAATCCCCGGTCCACCACCGAACAAGCGCCCCAACCCCAAGCCTACATGAAGGATAATCAGTCCCAGTCGGCGAAGGCCCAATCCGACAAGACTCAGAAGAGCAGCCAGCAGCAGCGGACCGAACCGCAGAACCGGAAGCAGGAGCGCACAGTTTGGGAACGTGTGGAGAGGAAGTCGGAGAGCGAAGACCGCCAAGCGAATAACTCGCAGCAAATGAATCAGCAACGTCGGCAGCAAGCCGTCAGCAGCGGTGGTAAGTCCGTCGCCAAGACAAACCGGCAGCAGCCTCAGACCAACAGCTCCGGCAGCCAGCAGCAACAAATGACGAACCGCGTCTGGACCATCGGCATGCTGGCTCCTCAGGAAGAGCGAGTGATCCGCGTCAGCGGCGTCCCAACCACCGAAGGCCAACTGAAAAGCTGTGTCTACGCCTCCTATGATAAAGCACTCTGCACCACGCTCAGGGTCACCAAGCCCGAGCTAAGCTTGGTCCGTGCTTGGATCAATGAAGAAGGAAACGAGGAGGACCAATTCTTCATCTGCGAACCGATCAACATCCGCTACACTATCCGCAACGAAGGAACCGGCACCACTGCGCCAGCCATCATCACCGAGGAACTTCCAGAAGGAATCACCACCCGTGAGGGAGATCGTCAGATCGAGATCAATGCTGGTGAACTGGAAGCCGGCCAGTCGGAAACCTTCATGGTCGCCGTCAAGGCAGAGCAACAGGGCCAGTTCTCGAACCGGGCCACCGCCCGTGCCGGTGAGCTTAGCTCGCAATCCAACGCGGACTCGATTCGCCTGAACCAAGCTGAGATCGACGTCAGCGTGGAGGGCCGCAGTAGCGAGCACATCGGCCGCGATGTAGAATATCGCATCACCGTGCAGAACCTCAGCAATGAAGTTCCTGCGGTTAACACACAGATCCGCATCCCAGGCATTGACGAGCGCATGCGTTTCGCGACCACTGATCAGAATATTCCAACGGACGTCGACACGTTCAAGATCGGCACGCTATCACCAGGTGAGGCCAAATCATTCAGCATCGTCTTCAGCTCAGATGAGGCTGGTGAAGTTTCCACCCAGGTCGAGGCAATGGCCTACTGTGCGGAAAACGCAACTGCCAGCATCAGCACGAATTTCGAAGGGGTCCCGGCCCTGCAGGTGTTCGTCGTGGACCAACAAGACCCGGTTGAAGTAAATGGTGAAACCGTCTACGAGATCTCGATCCTGAACGAAGGAACCGCAATGGATGCCGACGTCAAGCTAACCGGCAACCTGCCAAGCACGCTTGAGTTCGTCTCCGCCACTGGCGATACCGAAGTTGAAGCCAGCGGCGGCAAGCTGCAGTTTAGTCCGGTCAAGAATCTCGCTCCTGGCGACCGCGCATCGTGGTTGATCACTGTCCGCGGCGTGCAAGCGGGAAAAGAGGAATTCAGCCTCGACGTCAACAGCAAGAGCGGCAGCACCACTTCCGGTGAGCCGACCACTGTTTACTAGACCACGCGACAAAGCCTGAAACACAATCTACTGGCTCCCGGAGTATCTCCGGGAGCCTTTTTGTTTTCGGTGTATAGCCAGTGGCACGGAGTGCTGAGTTGTGTTAGGCTCCCCGCCGAAAACAGACTCTCCATTATGAAACGCCTCCTCCTCACCCTGCCGATCATCGCCCTCCTTACCGCCTGCGGGCCGAGCAAACCTCCCACCACTCAGACGGAATACCTCGCCGAACCGCCTGCCAACTTTCCAGTGGTGCCGGGAGTGGCCAGCGCGAATGACATCGGTCTGTTCCTCGCAGGCAAGCCTGTCCGCCGTGGCGAGGTTCTCTCCAGGCTGCAGCAAACGGTTGAGTATCAGGCGCACCAGCGGGAAATGAGCGTGCTTTGGCGGAACTCCGGCCAGCACCGGGTGAGCCGCATGAGAGCCTGGTCCGCTGCTGAACTCACACCCGCCATCGGTGGCGGCGGAACCGTGCTATACCCTTTCGGAGGTCCCGATTTGCTCCACGTCAATGCCTTGTTCCCGCGGGCGAACACCTACGCGCTGATGGGGCTTGAGCCGGTGGGCGAGGTCCCGCAGCTGGAGGCGATGCCTCCGGGCGAGGTGCTTGGAGCGCTTCCGGCCTTCCGCCAGGCGGTGCGGACGCAGTTGCAGGCCGGCTATTTCATCACAAAGGACATGCGCTCGGATCTGGAGCGGAGCGCGCTGCGCGGCGTAACGCCAATCTTACTCAGCAGTGTGGCAATCAGCGGCGGCCAGATCGAATCTGTAAATGGCATGTCCGCCGGGGGAAAACCGGGGGTCTCAATGCGTTACAGAGACTCAAGCGGTCTCGGCCACACGGCGATGTATGTTTCCGGCGATCTCTCCAACAGCGGTTTCAACGGCGGTTACCGCCAATGGGTCGGCGGCCTCGGCGGCGACTACACCTACTTCAAGGCGGCTTCCTACCTGATGCATGACGCCCGCTTTTCCCAAGCGCGCGATTTTTTCCTGAATGGGTCCCGCGCGATCCTTCAGGACGACTCCGGCATCCCGTTCCGGCAGTTCGGTCCGGACTGGAGCTTCCGCTTCTACGGCACCTACGATCGCCCGATCGAGCTGTTTTCCAAGCACCACCAGGAGGATCTGCGGCAGGCTTATGCAGCGAATCCCGGCTCACCGATCCGGTTCGGCTCCGGCTACCACGTCAATCCATGGGAGGCGAACCTGTTGCTCGCGATCAAGCGCTGATCGCGCGGAGGAATTCACCGTCGTTCCCGGCTTCGTTTCGATCAAAGCGAACGATCACAAGATCCTGAGAGGGCAGCACATAAACCCGCTTCCCTCCCGAGCCAACCATCGCCAGCCAATCCGGATCACTGTCCGGAGCAAACGAGGCGCCTCGCCAGAAGGAGGGCGGGCGCGGCTCGGCGATGTTGCGCTCCGGTAGAACGGAATAAGCTCCGACGCGGGCAGCGTTCCGGTTCCACCAGAAGCCAGCGGAAAACATAGGATTGGCTGGCTGGGGGGACGTCATATCGCGAAAAACGCTGCTCTTAAGGCCTACTATGTTTTCGCCCCGTGCAAGGCTCGACACGACCCGCCCGAGCTGCCCCAGGTCCCTCACGCTGAATTCCGCACCAGTGGATAGGTAGTAGCGCCCACCGGCGTCCTTGCGCCAATCCGGGCTCGAAATTCCTACCCGGCTCATCACTTCACGAAACAGCTGCTCCGTGGAAGAACCACGCTGCCGCAAGCGTCGCCGTAGTAGTTCCCCGATGATTTCAGAGGAAGCAGGACCGTAGCGGAAAATGCTGCCCGGCGGATCCACCAGTGGCAGGGAGATCGCAACCTGGCCCTTATCGGCGATTCGGCCGCGGTAAAGCTGCGCCACGCCCGAGGGGAAACCGGCGGTCTGGTTGAGCAGCATCCGCAGTGTGATCAGGCGCTTAGCGGGATGGGCGCCCCACTCTGGGATCACGTCGACCAAGGGCTTATCCAGCTCGAGCCAGCCCTCACCGATCGCATGGGTCACAGCAAGAGCGGCGAACGCTTTAGTGATGCTGAGCGAGGCATAGCGCTCTTCCAGATCCCGGCCGCCGATATAGAAATCTCCTTTCCAGATTCCGTAGGTCCGTCCACCAAGCCGCTGCGCAGCCGAAAGGCTGACCCGCTTCCCTCCGCCTGCCGCACAAGCTGGCAGAAGCGAGGCGATTGCAGCGTGCCCAGCCAGTTCCATCCATCGCCGCCGTTTCATCGCCGGATTCTAGCTCATTTTCTCCAATATGCTACAGGGAAGGCTGGACCGCCGCGTCAGGACGGGGCTTGCCCGCAGGATAACGCCACCAAACCCAGGCGCGACCAAGGTGCGCGCGGATTTCCTCCGCCGCCAAATACGAGCAAGGTATCAGGTAAAGCGTGATCGAGGTTGCGAAAAGGATACCGAAGGCTAGGGAGGTCGCCATCGGCACCAAGAACTGCGCCTGCAGCGAGCGATCGAACAACAGCGGCACGAGTCCGACAAACGTGGTTGCGGAGGTCAGCAGGATCGGGCGGAAACGGCGAGTGCCGGACTGGATCACCGCATCCATATCCGGCATACCCTCCCGGTTTTTTTTGTTGATGAAATCCACCATCACCAGCGAGTCATTCACCACTACCCCCGCCAAGGCCAGAATGCCGAAGAGCGAGAGAAACGAGGGCGTGATGTCCATAACAACATGTCCAAAGAGAGCTCCAATCGCCCCAAAGGGAATCGCCAGCATGACGAAGAGCGGCTGGTAAAGGGAGCGGAACGGAATGGCCAAGAGCGCATAGAGCGCGAAAAACAGGGCCGCCCCGGCGAGAATGGTCCGCTGCTTCGTCTCCTCGTGCTCCGCCACATAGCCGGTATAGCGCCAAGAGAGCTCCGGGTGGGCGTTGAGCAGGTTATCAATGTATGGCGCGAGGGTTCGGGAAATACTGACGAGATCCACGGTTTCATCGACGGGCTTGGCGCTGACTGAAACGACCTGGGAGCCGTCGATCCGTTCGATCCGGGACCGCGCCCGCTCGAACCTTGCTGAAGCGACAGTGTAAAAAGGGGCCTCTCCACCTTCCGGCGTGCGGATCCGCAGATTGTCCAGCGTGCTTAGAGACTGCCTCTGCGCCAGAGGCAGGCGGATCATCACCCGGATGTCATCACGCTCCCGTTGCACCCGCTGCGCTTCCTCGCCGAAAAAGGCTGAGCGCACTTGTCTTGCTAGCTCCCTCTGGGTGAGCCCGAGAGCCTCACCCTCCGGCCGGATGGTGATCAGCAATTCATCGCGAACCCCGGAGGAATCGTTAAAGGCGCTGGCGATCCCTTCGTAGGCCTCCAGCGTTTCCTCAATCTCCCGGACAAGGCTGTCTTTCACTTCAGAATCTGGCCCGCGCACCTCCACCGTCAGGGACTCGACTTCGTTGTCTCCACCACCTCCGCCGCCGCGATCGCCGGATATCCAGAACGACTGCACGTCCGGCATCTCACCCACAATCTCCGTCCAGCGCGCTGCAATCTCCGAATTTTTGGGGCCTGGCTCTGATCGCAACCCGGGGTCCACCACCCCCACCGTTACCGATCCTTCCTTCGAATCCACGCCCGGCCGCCCGGGCCAGCCGCCGGTGGAAGTGATCATGTCGGTGATCAACGACTCACCCGTTCCCGGATCAACAAACTCCCGCCGGAGCTGATCGACTGCTGCGGCCACCTGCATCGTCCGCACGTCGGTGGCTTGAATCGGCGTGTCCTGCGGCATGCGTATCGCAGCGACGATGCGGTTGCGATCGATCGAAGGCATGTTGACAAAGCCCAGTTTACCACTGCTGAAATACCCGACGGATGCCAGCGCAACTGCTAAAAACAGCGACAGGGTCACGTAGCGGTTCCGGGTCGCTAGCCGAAGAGTCGGCTCGTAAACCCTGTCCACGAAAGTTTCCAGGCTGTCGGCGATCTTTTTCTGGCAACGCTCGAACACGTTGAACTTGGTCCTATTGACCTTCACGTGCTTGAGGTGACACGGCAGCGCCAGCTTCGTTTCGATCAGGGAAAAAATCAGAACCGCCGCGACGATCGGCGGAATCTGGCGGGTCAGGTTGCCATAAAACCCCTCGAAGTACATCAGGGGTACAAAGGCTATGATCGTGGTGATGATCCCGAATGTCACCGGCGTGGCTACCTCTTTCGTCCCCTCGGTGGCCGCGTCCAACGGGTCCATCCCGTCCTTGAGCTTGATATATACGTTCTCGGCCGTGACGATCGCATCGTCGACCACCAGACCGATGACGATGATGAATCCGAAAATAGACATCACATTCGCCGTGATCCCGAAGTAGGGCATTAGGATCAGCCCCCCGGCAAAGGCGACGGGGATTCCGAGCACCACCCAGAAAGCCAGCATTGGCCGTAGGAACAGACCTAACACGATAAGCACCAGAATTCCGCCTTGCAGCATGGAGTTCAGCAAGGTCCCGAGCCGCCCCTCCAGCTCCTCGGAGGAGTCGTCCCAAACCGCAAGCTCGATTCCCTCCGGAAAACGCTCGTCCGCCGTGGCCGCGTAGTTTCTCACCTTTTTGGCAATATCGAGCGCGTTCTCATCACCCAGCCGGAGCACCTCCACCAGCAGACAGGGCTTGCCATTGAAGCGGAGAAACTTCTGATTCTCTTCGAAGCCATCGTTGATCCGAGCCACCGATCCCAGCTTCACCTCCGCGCCGACGTTGTTGCTCAGGACAATGTTTTCGAAATCGTCACGGTCGTAAGCCTGACCCTTCGAACGTATCGTCACCGCGCCCTCCTCCGTCTGAATCTCTCCGGCCGGAAGATCCATCGAGGAGCGCTGAATGGCCGCGCTGAGATCGGCAAACGTCAACCCGTAGTCCCGCAGGCGGCGCGGGTCCGCTTCGATCGATATCTCAGCCGGGGAACTACCCTGGATTACTGCTTGGGAGATCCCCGAGATTTCCGTCAGGTCGTCCCGCACCCGCCGGGTAGCACGCAGGAGGTCCTCCTTGCTCATATCGCCAATCACCGCGATTTTTATCACATCAAACCACTCGCTGCTGTCGGGGACGGTGACCTGTGGCGGCTCAATCTCCGGGGGAAAGCTGTTGATCCGGTCGATTCTGGTCTTCACCTCGTCAAGCAGCGTGCGGATGTTGGTGCCGGAGGAAGAGTAGACTCGAACGCGGCCGGACCCGCTGTCGGCACGCGATTCGATCGACTCAACGCCCCTCAACCCCTCAAGCGCCGCCTCTACAGGGAGAATCACCGCCCGCTCCACATCCTCCGGGCTGCCGCCGCGGTATGGGATGGCGATGTCGATCTGTTCCAGCTGGAAGCTCGGCTGCACCTCCAGCGGCACCTTTTCCACGGCAGAATAGATTCCCCAGGCAAGAATACCGAAGAGCAAGAAATTGGCAGCGATATCGTTGCGAGCAAACCAGCGGATCATGACAACGATTGAATACGGACGTTGGGCGAAAATCTTACCTCTCCCATTCGGTCAGATGTAAAACATTGGGTCGGACGGCGGGGTGGCAAGGGATTCCAAGGTGACTTCCCCAAGATTGTCGGCCAGCTGGTTCGATACCGCCTGCCAGGCCCGCTGCACGGCCACCCCGGATTCACCCTGTGCGAGCGCGGTCTGCTGAAGCTGCGAGGGCTCCACCGCATCAACGATCTGGCGCAGCGTAATGTTGGCGGCAGGTCGCGAGAGCCTGTATCCGCCGCTGGCTCCACGGCGCGAGTCGATGAGGCCGCCGCGGCGAAGGTCGTTGAGTATCTGAACTAAAAAGTTTGCCGAAACAGCTTCCCGTTGCGCTAACTCGTCTAGGCGAGTTAGACTTTTCCCGTCATAAGCCTTCGCGAGCTGCGCCAGGGCCCGGCAGGCGTATTCTAATTTTTGGGAAATTTTCATGAGCGAGACTGAGCAAAAAGCGGAGGCTGCGTTGGAGGAAGGTGGAACGAAGTTGTGCGGTGGGGAAGCCGCGAATTTGGAAAACCTCTGGGCGAAGCTCCGTTCCGAAGCCGAAGGGCTCTGCCGCGACGAGGAAGGACTGCGGCATTTGGTGGAGGACGTAGTGCTCTCTCGACAACATCTCTCGGAGGCACTGGCCGCCCGGCTGGCAAGGAGGCTGGCTCGGGAGGACATGCCGCGCGACATGATGGAGCCGCTGTTCGCGGAAATGTTCGCTGAGCACGAGCACATGGTGCAGAGCTGCGGCCGCGATCTGCTGGCCATGTTCGAGCGGGATCCCGCCTGCTTTTCGCCGCTGGAGCCGCTTCTGTTCTTCAAGGGTTTCATGGCGCTCAGCACCTATCGCATCAGCCATCAGCTATGGCTGGACGGGCGCCGCTGGCTGGCGCTCTACCTGCAGAGCATTTCCTCCGAAGTCTTCGCGACCGACATCCACCCAGCCGCAAAGATCGGCTGCGGTCTTCTGCTGGATCACGCGACTTCATTTGTCGTCGGGGAAACCGCGATCATTGAGGACGACGTCTCCATCCTCCACGAGGTGACGCTGGGTGGCACCGGAAAATCCACGGGAAACCGCCACCCGATCATCCGGACTGGCGTGATGATTGGCGCAGGGTCAAAAATCCTTGGAAGGGTCGAAATCGGCGCGCACGCCAAGGTCGGCGCCGGCAGCGTAGTCCTGAACAACGTACCACCCCACCGCACGGTGGCCGGAGTGCCGGCCGTCGTCGTTGGCGAAGCACGGGAAAAAAATCCTGCACTGGAGATGAATCAACACCTCGACTGCTGGTCGGCGACGATCTGACGTAGCCTTCCAAATGGTTTGTGTTTGACTTTAGTTAAATAAAACCTTTTTAAGCGCGTTGTTATGACAGCCCGACCAAATCTGAACAGTCCCGATTCCCCCAAGGCAGCGCCTCCAATGACAGCCGAGGATGGACAACATCCTGACTCGGATGCACGGCACGCGGCATCATTGGACAACTCAATAAACGCTGAACTGGAAGCCATTCTCAACGAAAAGCTTGCAAGAGAAAAGGCCCGGCGGCGCAGGTCTTCCGTTTTCACCCTTTTATTTTTCGTCGGAGCCATCGGAGGAGCTTCGGCATGGGTGACCTCATCCCCTGAGCGTTTGACCACTCTTAAGCAAACCGTTTCAGACATAAAGTCGTTGAGTGACGTCAAAGGTCTTGTCTCTAAATATCAGGCGGGTTTGGACAAGGTTGCCGTGCGGGGTCAGCAGATCGATCAAGCCACAATCCTGTTGGGCGGGGACCCAGCATCCGTGTCACCGGATGAACAAGGCTTTGATCAGGAAATGCGGGACCTCGTTGGTGAGGAGGGCGGACCAACCACATCCGAGCGCGATGCCAAGCTGCGGGAGAAGTTCAAGTCCGTGCAGGAATCCGGCAGCCTCACCAACTGAGCGATTGAGCATGTGAGCGAGTGCTTGTGGGTACGGGCGGTTCCCGCTACCTAACAGCAGGATGAAACACGACATGCCCGTTGGTGAGCCGAGTCGACGGCAGTGGTTCGGCTACTGGAGCATGATCGCCCAGCAGACGCAGAACGCTTTCAACGACAAGGCCGCGCAATTTATTCTGATTCCTCTTGGTGGCCTGGTCGGCTACTCGGTGGAGTCGGCGGCAGGGCTGATGATCGCCCTGCCTTTCGTGCTCTTCGCGCCGCTCGCGGGTTGGCTCAGCGACCGCTTTTCGAAACGCAGCGTCATCATTGGAGCCGCAGTGTCTCAGGTGGCGATCCTCTCGATGATCTGCGCCGCTGTTTACGGAAAAAACATGCCGCTGGCGTTGGTTGGCTTTTTTTTACTCGCGGTCCAATCGGCATTTTTCAGCCCTGCCAAAATCGGCATCAACAAGGAACTGGTGGGCTCCAAGCACCTCGGCTTCGCCGCCGGCGTGCAGCAAATGACGACGATGCTGGCGATCCTCGCCGGTCAGATCGTCGCCGGCTGGTGGTACGACCGCCGCTACGTCGCGCTGGGGGCGGTGACCGAGCGGGCCTGGGAAGCGGCGTTCTTTCCGCTGCTGCTGCTCGCATGTTTCTCGGTGCCTGCCGTGGTGATGGCGATCGTTATCCCGCGCGTGCCCGCGCACGGCCGCGAGAAGATCACGGCGCGACTGCTCATCAGCCATTTCAAAGACCTAAAAGAACTGTGGAGCGACCTGCCAATGCGGCGTGCCTCCTTCGGCGTCGCCTATTTTTGGGGCTTCGCGGCCTTCATCAATCTCTGGTCGGTGAAAGTCGCTAAATCCCTCACCGACGGTGGCGAGGGCTTCGGCACGCTCTCCTCGATCTTCATGGCTGCGGCATCGCTGGGAATGGCCATCGGCTTCGGCTTCGCTTCCTGGCTGCTGCGGAAAAAAATTGAGCTCGGCTGGGTGCCGCTGGCGGGGCTGGCAATGACCGTCAGTGCTCTCGTCCTCGCCGCCCTCACGCCCGGGAACTGGCCGTTTCTTATCTGCCTAGCGCTGCTTGCGTTCTTCTCAGCCTTGTTTCTCGCCCCGCTCAACGCCTGGATGCAGGATCACTACCCGCCAGACAAGCGCGGCGAGCTGCAAGCAGCGGTGAACCTGCAGGATTGCTTCGCCGGGATCATCGCCGTGGTGGCGATCGAGGCAATGATCCTGCTGGCGAAGATGCTCGGGCTGGAGGAAATCACCGGCTTCAGGATGCAGTTGATCGTGATCGGCCTGTCCTGCGGCTTGATGAGCTGGTTCATCATCCGCCTGCTGCCTGTCGATTTCATCCGCCTGATCTGCCTCGGCGCGCTGCGCACCTTGTATCGAATCAAATTCAGCGGGACGGAGCGGATTCCAGAAACCGGCGGGGCCTTACTGCTGCCAAACCACGTAACCTTTGCGGACGCGTTTTTCATCTCAGCAGCCTCGGAGCGACCGGTACGATTTGTAATGGATGAAATTTTCATGGCGCATCCCGCAATCCGGTTCGGTGCGTCACTTTTCGGAACGGTGCCGATCCGGCGCGACCAGCCGCTGGAGGCGATCCGCAGCACGATCAAAGCACTGGAGGACGGCCACATCGTCGCGCTTTTCCCTGAGGGGCAGCTGACTCGCAGCGGGGCCCTCTGCGAACTGGAGCGGGGGTTCGAGTTGATCGCGAAAAAGACCAACGCGCCGGTGCTGCCGTTGTGGGTCGATGGCTCATGGGGGTCGATTTTTTCCTTTGAACGCGGTCGCTACTTCAAAAAACTACCTTACCGCGTCCCTTACGGCCTCTCGATCGCTGTCGGGGAGCCACTGACTCCAGAGGAGATCAACCGCGTGGGCGTGCGTAAGGCTCTGATGAAAACATCCTCAGAGGCCATCGCCCGGCGCTTTGAGGGGAAAGGCGACGCAGAGGCGATCAACGGCCATCAGCTCAGCCAGCTTGATGCCTTGCAACGGGGTCATAGCGTTCACGTCTTAAAAAACGATCCTGCCTATCTGGAAATTGCGGGAGTCCTCGGCGAGTTCGCGCGGCAGACGCAGTCGGAAATTGTTCAGCACAAGACCTTCAATCCGGCTACCGGAAACGCCTGGTTAGGTGGTGGGCTGCTCCGCGCGCAGATTGAAGCAGCCGCGCCGGGCGAGCGAGTAACCCGGTTTTTCGATTTCGGCACGAATGCGACCGAGCCCATGGAAACGCCCGGCATCCTGCACCTGCCTTGCTTTGCGATCTCCGGAAAAATCCTGTCCATGTCAGCACCTAACCCTCCGAAGCCCCGCGAGGAAAGCCCCACCCAGACCGGCCACAAGCGCGGAACCTGGGGGAAAATTCTCCCCGGCTGGTATGTCGAGAACGGCAGCGCCTTCCCGGGAGATTTACCGCTGCCACCTCAGGCGACACTCGACAGCGAGGGCTTCCTAACCCCCGCTTGATCTAGTTTGCGTTCTCGCAGATGCGGAAGCCCAGATCCGGCCTGCGCAACGATCTATCATCCACCCATTCCCGCGAGGAGGCACCCTTGGCCGGATTTTTGTAAGAGCCCCCCATGATGATCCACAAGGGAGCACCCAGGGGATTGGCTGGGCTGGGGCGCGGCTCGCTGGTCCACTCCGAGACCGAACCGGCCATGCCGAGAATACCGTTGGAAAGGCGATCCACCGTTTCCGCCGTCACCGGCAACCACCCGCTGATAGGGATGGCGGATGGCTCTTCATCACCCGCCAGCAGCGCTGCGAGCCACTGCTCCTGCGTTGGTAGCGCGGCCCGCTTCCACTTCGCATAAGCAGATGCATCCCACCAATCCACTCCCACAACCGGTGTGTCCAAAGTGACCGGATAACCACCCCACTCGCCGGAAACTTTTGCAGCCCCGTGCAGGCTTGCCCAGTCTTCGGGAAGATGTCCCTCCTTTGCTTCAGGTTGTGCGGGGTGGTCGAAAATCGTTTTATCCTCGTCCGCCAGCAGCTCAAGGGTTTCGAGAAACCCGGCATATTCACCAATGGTCACTTCATAGGCGGAAATCTGAAACGACTCAACACCGATGCTGGTTCCCTCCGGCATCTTATACTCGCCCGCCTGCAGCGCGACCCAATCCGGTTTTGCCACGTTGTTCTTCACCGCTGGCTTGCTCGTTCCCTGAAAGAGCAGGAATGCCGCGACCGCCACCACCAGCAGCAGCGCCCCCACCACCCACACAAAGCCGCTTTTCTTCCCCGGGCGCATCGCCGCCGTCGGTGGGGCGGTCACCAACAACGGCTCGGCCAGCTGCTGCTCAATCTGCTCACAGTATTCGCGGACCTCCGTCCACCGGAGCGGCTCGGGAACCTCCTCCCCCCGCATCCACGCAAGCAGGGTCAGACACCGCGTGGCACCTGGCAAATCCAGATCCAGAGTGCCTTCAAAGGCGGCTCCTAGCTTCATCACATCACGTCGCGAATGATCTGCCAGCCTCGTGCCATCAACCGCTAAGTTTTTTATCCGGACGACTCCCTGGCTATCGATATGGATTGCATCCAACCCCAGTGGAGAGGTCGCATTGTCGTGCGTCTCGTGATAGATGTTCGCATCCGCGATCCTGCGAAGATTGTGCACAAACCGCTGCGGGCGGATCGTTTCCCCGGCCCTCTTCCGCTCGTCCAGCGTCGCCCCAGGGAGAAGCTCGTGAGCGAAAAAGCAGTTGCTTTCACCGCTGAAGGCCTCGTAAACAGAGCCGACCAAGGGATGTTCCACCGCCGCCTTTGCGCGGACATCGGCGAGGAAGGCGCCGCACTCACTCATCGCCTCGGGCTTTAGTTCCTCGATCAACACCTTCCGTCCCACCGATACCTGCTCGGCCAGCCATGTGCGTGTCGTTCTGCTTTCAGCCAAGCATTCTCCCGGCACGTAATCGCCAAACGGTCGCTCTTCATTCACCTCTTCCATTACCTCGCGTTGAGTGAAATTGTTTCAGCGCTCCGGTAGCGGGTTGAGCAGCGGGAAGTCCGGATCGAAGTTTGGAGGGAGCAGATCCTGATCGAGAAACTCCGGCGTGCCTTCCTGATTTCCTTGTGGAGCGGGTTGTCCGAGCCTCGCCGCGAGATCGCGCGGCCACGCCTGCACATCCAGCACCTCGCCCTTGTAATGCAGGGTGACGACCTGCCCGTAGTAGCTCAACTCACCAAAAAGATGGGCTGTCTGCGCGTCCCGCTTGGGAATTTGGTAGTCCATCCGCAAGGTTTCCTCTCCACCCGCCCAATCGAAAGGCAGCGATACCCACTGCGGCACCGCCCATGATTCATCCTCGAGCTGGACAATCTCTCCTTGGGAGGTGCGGTTGAACACGGTCACAGCAACCTCTATTTCGGACGCCTCAAAGTCTTCTCCGGGCGCCCGCTGCACCGGCACGGTAAGCACAACCCGCTGCCCCCCGGCAGCGTCGGGATCTTTGAAAATACGAACCCTCCCGAGCGCGAGCTTGCCGAGCATCTCTCCCGGACGCTCGAAACCATCGCGCAGCTTCGCCGCAGCCGCCTGATAGAGTTCGCCAGCACCGGAGACGCCCAGTTGAAAAACCTGCTCGTAGTGACTTGAAGCCTCGTCGTAAACGCCCATCAACTCGTGCACCAGACCAAGCTCAAACAGGACGGTCGGATCCTCCGGGGATTCCTGTCTCGCCTCCTCCAGCTTTACAATCGCAAGTCCCATGTCTCCCGCTATGCGGGCCCGCCTTGCCTCTGTCACCAGCCGCTCGGAGCGGGGGTCAGCGATGGTCGGGGCCGCTAGCTGTTCCGGCTCCGGAACCGGCGGAAGCTCCGGCTTGACACGCTCCCGAGGCTTGGCCGGAGCTGAGTCGCGCGCAACCGGCACGGAAATACGGATCGGCACTAGCTTCTCCACCTCCCTCTCGATCACACGCACCTGCTGTGTCTTCTCAAACCTCACGGCCAGCGCCATCCCAGCGACCATTAGCTGTGAAAAAGCCATCAGGCCCAGTCCACAGCAAGCCAGAACGAACACACGATTTCCCTTCATCGCCCCGACAGTGCGGAAATTTTATGGACCCGTCAAATTTGATATGCGCCCCTGTTGGAAAGCTCCTAAATGCCGGAAATCAAGATCGCCCTCAGCGTCATCCTCCTGCTGCTCCTCGCGGTTTTCCTAGCGCTTCCCCCGCCTGAGCCCGCCATGGCCGCCATCGGCCCACTCTCAACCGGCGCTGATCCGGGTCGACTTTCCTGAACCTCCTATTCATCGTTCTGATCACCGCGCTCTCACTGATCATCTTTTGAGCCGCTGCCTTCCGCTGCCTCAGGAGCTTCGTAGCCGCGCAGGGGCTTGATCAGATTTGCGGAAAGCGGAAACACGCGATCGTAGATTCCAGGTGCCACCTCGTTCGCCTGCGCGTAGGCGTCTCGGACCATTTCCAGCTTCGCATCGAGATTGTCGATGTAGTGAAGCGCATAGGCCTCCGGAGTTTTCGGTAGCACCGGCGAGCCGAATTCCAACTGTCCGTGGTGGCTTCCGATCAGGTGCAGAAGATGCACCCGAACCTCTTCGGTTGTCGGACGGGCGGCAGTGGAGACAACGAAGTCCGGCGAATCAAGCAGGTCCCGCCAGAGCTTATTCACCAGCTCGATGCCCAGAGGAATGTGGCCGAGCATCTCACCGTGAATCGAGTGGAGCTGCCCAAATCCATCCTCTGGATAGGTGTTTTCCCACAACTTTCCACAATCATGGAAGAGCACGCCCGCGAGCATCAGATCGCGGTTGAGCTCCGGGTAAACTCCGCTCAGAACATCCGCCGAGCGCATCATCTGCGCCACGTGCTCGACCAAGCCGCCGCGGCGGGCGTGATGATTCCGCCGGGCGGCGGCGGTTCTACGAAAGCGATCGCCCATGCTCTCAAAAAAGTAGAAGCAAAGACGCCTCAGGCGCGGATCGATGATACTCCCGCAGAGCACCTCGATGTCCGCGAAGTCCTTTTCCTGCTTCCGCCGCAGCGCCGGATCGCCGGCGAGGAAATCTGCGATCGCCTCATCGTCCAGCCAGTGCCAACTCACGCCGCTGCCATTGACCCCGTATTGATTCTGCGTCCACTCCCCCTCCAGCCGCATGATCGCCTGCAGCGGCAGCTCCGCCGCCTCCTCGTGCAGAGGGCTGTCCGACCAAATCTTCAAGTTCAAAAATCCGGTGGCATCAGCAAATATCAGATCAAAGTAAGGCTTGCCGCCTTTGGTTGCCTTGATCCCGCGCGACTGGAGTTGCGCAGCCACCGCTGCAATCAAAGGCACCTCCCCCGCCTGCTCCTTGAGGCTCGAAATGGAAATCACACTCATGCCGGAAATTGTCCGCCCGGCGGTGCGATGTCACGTTCAGACTGGCTTCCAGCTTTTCAGCAGCAGCTCCTTGATCCGGTCCAGATCGACTGCGGAGGTCTTCGCGACAAAGCCCCGAGCGTGCGCGAAATGCACGTCCGGCTCCCCACCCACCTTCGTAAAATCCATCCCCAGATGATCATTGTATCGTGACAGGGCGAAACCCGCGCCACGCCTGTCCGGATACACCATCGCCACCACCTGTTGATTCTCTGGAAGTCCGGCGGCATAGCGCGCCAGACCCGCCGAGGCATCTTCCGCAATCTGCGCGCTCCGGGGTAAAAACAAGACCCGGAAGCCGCCCTCCGGGTGATCCATTTCCCATATCTCACTCGAGCGGGAAATCTCGTTGAGCCTCTCCCGCAAAGTCCGAAGGTAGCCGATTAGATCGCTCCCTACCCATCGCATAACTTCCCACATCGGCTCGCCTTGGCGAACCTCGTTCATGCCGGCAAAGCGCCTCAGTAGCGTCAAATCGACTGTGGAGTTCAGCCGCGCCAGCAGCTCCCGTTCCACCCCCAGCCAAGCGGCCGTCTCCACCGGTCCGCGGGTGTCAAACCATTCCGCAACCTCCAGCCAATCGCAATACTGCCGGGCATCTTCGTACAGCCCCATATCCATCAGCACCAGACTCAAGGAGCAGGTCGGCGGATGATCTTTGGGAAACTGGTGGTGATCGAAGTTTCCCCGCTCCGGCTCATGCTCACCCCCAACGTCCACCACTGCCAGCGCGGGATTCTCAAGATCCTCCTGCTTCGGCTCCCGCCTGTAAACGGGGACCTCATGCACAGCGATCAACAAGCAGCACGCCAGAAACTCGTCTTTGTGTGAACTGCCCGGATGAGTCAGAATTCCAGAAAATTTCCTCATAACCAATCCAAAGACAAGGCCCCCAATCCAAAGCCGATGCAAGAGGATTCCAATAATTTGCCCCTTTGAGGCCGCCAGGAAGCGGCAGCGACCCCTCTATGCACCTCGTCTTCCCAATCCGTTCATCCGTTTGAAAATTTTCATGGACGAAGGGACAATGTAGTTACATAATAAATTTACTCCTCGGGCATTGCGTGTCCTTCAGGAGCAAAATCCACCAAAGTCCATGAAAACTCAAATCTTCCTGCCTCGGCAACATTCCTCTTCCGCAGGTCCTGGTTTTGCTCTCGTCATCACCCTCACACTGATGGTTCTGTTGTCGATTCTGGCCGTCGGACTTCTCTCCCTTTCGTCGGTTGCGGTTCGAGGAGCTTCAACAGAAGGCCCCCAACAGACAGCCCGCGCAAACGCCAGGATGGCCTTGATGATTGCGCTTGGCGAGCTTCAGACGCACCTGGGCCCCGACGCCCGCATCAGCGCCCGTGCAGAAACTCTCGGCATGGACCCACGGGTCGATGAATCTGTGGGTGCCAACACTCCCAAATCCTGGTGGGTCGGAGTCTCCCACAGCGACGGGGTTACCAAACTGGCCGACAATACTCAGGACATTGTCTGGTTGGTATCCGGTCTCAGCGGCGGTCTCGCCGGATCTCTCAACAATCCAGTTAAAATGATTGGCGACGGATCCTTTGATCGCAGCGCTTTCACCGGCGGAAGCGACATTGAGGCAGGCCGGGTGGAGCTGACAGATGACTCGGGCCAGATCAACGGAGCCTACGCTTGGTTTGTAGATGACAACGGCATGAAGGCACAGCTCAAATCTTCTCATCTGCAGGTGCGCAACGACAACGCGGACCTTCCGGGCAGAATTCTTCCGGCCTCCTACGACATCTCAATTCTTCCCGGGATGCAAAAGGTGGCGACAGCTCCGGAGAAGATCCAGCGCCTTGGCTCTCTGCGGGATCTTGAGCTGCTAGGCGGCGGCCCCGACGCCGCCCGCAGTGCCTTCTTCGGTTACACCACCCGCTCCTATGGTGTCCTCTCCGACGTAAAGAAAGGCGGCTTGAAGAAAGATCTAAGCGTAGCCTTCGACTGGCCGGACGCAACAGTGTTCAACAAGGTTTTCCCGAGGAACAATCCGGAGCAATCGCTTGCTATCGACGAAGACCGGTTGAACAGCGCTTCTGAACTCGACCGCCCGGATGGATATATCAACATGGCCATCTTCAGAGACTACTTCAATCTCAAAGAACACCTCCAAACTTCGGCAACCGGTGAAGTCGGCCTGGTAGCGACGACTTTCCACAAGGATTTTTTTGAAGATGGAAACGTGCCAGGTGTTTCCGGAGTATACAGCGGGGCGTTCGGTCCGCATGGCAACTGGAATCTTACTGGGACACACGCCGGTATGCCTTACGGGGAGTACAGCGTTTTTCAGGCGGCGGCAGCATACCGCGACAATCCAATCATACCAATCCTCTCGTCACTCCAGCAACAGGTGTGGCTTGAACCTGCTCCTGATCCTACACAAACGCGAATCAAAGTCCAGATGTTCTCCTCTCACTACAATCCTTATAATATAGCACTGATCCTCAGCGGTAGAGATCCAACTCATACGGGTCCCCGGCTACTCAACTTTCCTCAGGTGGAAGTTTCGGTGCCTTCGATGAAGGGTCCGCTTAAATTTGGCGCCAATGCACTGAAAAATTCTCTTCAAGTTCATGCCCCTTCAGGAGCCGGACTGTTCCTTCCCCCGGGCCGGAGCCAGTTTCTAGCCTTCAAAGGCATAAAATCTTGGTTAGATGCAGGCGACCAGAATCTCTATTCGGCGAAGGTAGGACTAGTTTCACTTGACCACTCCTATCGGGAGGTCAGCGGCACACTCAACCCCTCGGCACCTGCGACCGTTAATTTCATTTTTTCCAGCGATAATATGATCCAGGGGGTGGACGATCACCCGGGAAGCGGTGACGACTACGAGGTTTCCCAGATTTTCTACGCACCATTCTCTACGCACATGGTCGGCGGACGTCCAGGGAAGACACTTCCGATGCCAAACCCTTTAGGTCCGACCTCAGTTGTATCGAACGGGATTTACCTCCGGACCACCAATGAAGGAGGAAGCTCGAACATCCGTCCTCTGGTCGATGCCAACATCCGTGCGTTGTTCAACAACCCCCGGTGGGATTCTCCACTCGGTCTGAACTTGCTGGCCAGCCATTCGGAAACAGCCGTCCCTGCTACTCCGTCGCCACAAATGACGGTTGGTGAGAACGATTTTGGATACGGTTACCTTGGCTCAGACAGGGATCCGAACGGATCTGACCGCGTGATCCTCTTCGATGTGGCAAGATCCGACCTAGTCTCTTTGGGACAACTCCAGCACGCAGCCGCAGGACGCTTTAGCTACGAACCGACCTACATTGCCGGAAACTCCTACGCCAATCCGCGGATCCCGCTAAATGATTGGCGCGCCACTGTCACTGATACGTTCAGCTCGACACGCAGCCCCCTGCCCAGCGCTGGCTCCTTCACGCTCTACGACGCGTCCTATCTCGTTAATGAGCGCCTCTGGGATGAATATATTTTTACGACAATTCCTCAAAAAAATCCCGACCTCAACGCCAGCGAAGCCGAATCACTGCTATCCAGAAGCACATTTCTAGCCAATCCGCGGTTCATCCCCTACGAACCTGCTGGATCCACTTTCTCGCCATCGGTGCTCTCCGATCCGGGAACACCGCAAACCGGCTCGTTCTTCCACAACGCCGGACATCTTCTTGTGGACGGTCAATTCAACGTCAACTCCACCTCGGTTGATGCATGGGAGGCATTCCTGTCTGGAACTCACGACCTGCCTGTAGCCAGCATAAACCAGCGAGGCCAGCTAACGGGCTTCAACACCGTCGACGGCGTCAGATTCCCCCGCGCCTCGTCTCATCTTGGCGACGGAATGAAGACGTCTAGCCTCGACCAGAATTATTGGATTGGTTTCCGTGAGCTAGAACAATCAGAAGTCCGTGAATTGGCGGAAGAAATTGTCGAGGAGGTCCGCAAAAGGGGACCGTTCCTGACGCTGGGCGAGTTTGTGAACCGCCGCCTTGCCGGAGGGGGGGGGGCAAATGAGCTGTCGAAATCGGGCGCGCTACAGGCGGCCTTGGACAAGACGTTGAACGACGACCTGGGCGGAACTTTTGCCGGCCCGGCAGGAGGCTACAGCCAGATCCCCAGTGGCAATACCCAAGGGTCCGGGTTCCCAGGACAGCTTCTGCAAGGAGACGTCCTACAGGCGCTCTCCCCCTACATGACGGTCCGCTCCGACACCTTCACCATCCGCGCTTATGGCGAAGCGCGCAACCTTACCAATGGCGATGTCACTGCAACCGCTTATTGCGAGGCGGTGGTGCAGCGGTTTCCGGATCCTGTCGCCCCAGATGGCACTTCCAGGGGAACTCTCGAAGAATTAGCTGTTCCTTCGAGTCCTTTCGGACGTAAGTTTTCAATCGTCTCCTTCCGTTGGCTCGCACCCGAGGAGATCTAACCTTCTCATAATATCATGCGTTTCATCCTTCCGCTTTTTCTGTTTCTCTGGTGCATGGTGCCTGTCAAAGCACAATCATCGAAAGTCGCCGTCCGCACGCTGTCGCTGTACCCCGCTCCCATGCCGGAGCTTTACACGCCGGATGGCAAGGAGCTCATTCCGCTGGAGTTCACCGACGTTCAGCCCTCGGAGCCGACGAAACTGGATCGCCTCAAGAGCCTGCCGATCTACACCACACCCGTGATCCCCGAGGGCGAAGCCCCTCCTCCATATTCCGTCAGATTACCGGGAAACGCTTCAGCCGTTCTACTTCTCGGCTGGCTTGGACCGGAGGAGAAACCCCAGTTCTTGGCGATTCCCGACCCATCTGCCTCGGCCCGCCAAGATGACTGGATGGTCATCAACTCCACGAAACAGAACGTCGCTATCCAAGTAGGGGTGAAAAGCAAACCGGTACCGGTAAAAGCAGGCTCTCATCAGACGATAAAGGTGAATGTTCCAGTAAACAGAGGTGCCGGAATCACTATGGCCGCTCCCAAGGGCGACGAGTGGAAAACCTTCTACTCCACTTACTGGCCGGTGCACCCTGACAGGCGTTACTTGATTCTCATTGTTCAGGACGGGGAGAAGATGAGGGTGAAGCCAATTTTCGAGTTCCTTCCCAAGCCCGCCACTCCTTGATTTCTGACGCGATCAGAACTTTTCTCAGTCGAACTGTGCTGGCTTGTGCTGGCTGAAGTAGCCGTCACCGGTATACATCGAGACATCGTAATCCGGCAGCGGGCCGGCGTCCGGAGGCAGTGGGATGTTCGCGTGCTCGGCATCCTCGGGCTGGGTGTAAGCGATGTTAACCGGAGTGCCTACGGAAACGAGCCGGAAAAACTTGGGCGAGAGGTTCTCGTGCATGCGGATGCAGCCGTGCGTACAGGGGGTGTGCTTCACCCAGCCGGTGTGGAAGCCATAAGCTGGTTTGAACTCTACCCAGTATGGCATTGGAGTACCTTTGAACGACCATCCCGCAGGCTTCTTGCTGAGCATCGTACGTCGGACTTGATTGCCACTGGTGGCGAAGCCGTGGGTGTTCGCACGCCGCTTGGCTTCCTTGTTGGTGACGCGGAAGGTCCCGGTCGGCGTCGGGCTACTGGATTCACCCACCGAAACGGGCATTACCATCAGCATCTCGTTCCCCTCCATAACATACGCGCGCTGCTTGCTCAGAGAGACCTTCACCTTCACCGCACCGGGATTGTCCGGCAGCTTCGCTGGCCTGTCGTAGGCCTGGTATGCGCTCAGGCCGCCGCCCTTTTGCGCGGTCCCGGCGCAGGAGCTGAATCCAACCGCCACGGCCATGCCGAGCGCCCCCGCCAAAATAGTTTGTTTCGTCATGGTCCTTGACAGGCCACGATGAAGCCATGCCGGGAATTTGCAAGCTCACCCCGGAGAAACCGGCACTTCAGCCGCTCCCGCACATAGGCCCCGTCGCTCCACAAAAACCACAGCGCTCGGGGACAACGGATAGCCTGCGATCGATACGGGATCCCTCTGGCAGAGCTTCTTCCATCTCTCCAGCCAGCCCAATCCTGAAAGAATTTGCGCCATCGGCGGGACGTGGAACCCTGCCGGGAGAAGGCTCCTGCCGCCAATTTCATAGAAACCTCAAACAGGGGCTTGCCAAGGCCGAAGCCATCCCGCCAATGTTTGCCCGAACGTATCAACGAACCACCTCATTCATGTCCGAACTGCTAGAAGAAGAAGAACTCGCCACCGCTCTCAAAAAATGCCCGGAGTGGGAGCAAGAGAAAAAATACATCACCCGCACGGTGGAATTTGAAGAATTCATGGAGGGAATCGACTTTGTGAACGACGTCAGTGAAATCGCCGAGGAAGCCCAGCACCACCCAGACATCACGATCAAACACACCAAGATCACGCTCAAGCTCACCACCCACGACGTCGGCGGCATCACCGACATTGATATCCAGCTCGCTCAGCGCATCGACAATCTCGTCGACTAGTAGCTGCCGCGTCCCGCGGCAGGCAGTGCAAGTGGCGTCCCGCCGCCAGTCACCATCCCCGGAGCAGATGCCCGGGGATTTTTCGCCTCTGCCTCTAGCGCGGCATCATCAGCTCCTCATCGGTAAATCCGGTGAGCCCGCGCAGCCCCGTCAGCAGCTTGCGCAGCGTAAAAAACAAAAACGCCATGATCGGCACCCCGATCACCGCGAAGCCCCAGCCGGTCACCTTCGCCACCTGCTCGTTGTAGAGTTCCCTCGCATCGGGTGCCGCATGATTCAGATCGCCAAGGAAATACATCGCCAGCACGAAGTTCATGAGCGTGCTTAGGAAAAAGGAAGTCGCGAACAGCAGGGTCGCGTTCAGCAAGACTCCTTGATACTCGGGCGTTTTCCCCAACGAGGCCACCCGGTTCTCGATCTTGCTGACATCAAACAAGGCGTCGCTGTAGAGGAACACCCGCAGGAGAGGATTCTTCGTCCAATGCGAGGCTACAATCGCGATACCCAACACCAGCGGAATAGACGCCTCTTTCAGTCCGAAGAGCACCGCCGCATGCTCGTTCACCGTCCCATCCTCGTTCCACAGGAAAAGCGTCAGGCCGCCGGTGAGCAGCACCGAGAACAGGCCGAGGCCCGAGAAGAAATTCAGCTTCTTGGTCTTCCAGAAAAACCACAGACCATACGAGATCGGGAATGCGAGAGCCACGCCCAGTGCGTTCATCGGTCCGATGTGCCACGGCTTCACCGACTTCCCCAGCATCTCCTGAATCGCGGGGTCCTTGCTCAGGTAGCTCAGTGCCAGCACTGGGATTAGCACGTTGATCAAAATGTTCGCCAACGGATTCTCCTGCGCCGCCTTCGGCTTTGCCTGCGGTGTCTGTGTCTCGCTTGTCATATGATTTTCCCGCGCAAAGAAACACTGTCGCATCCAACCATGAAAGCCTAAACGGGTCCTCATTCTCCAACCACGCTCATTGCCGTTTGATGTTTTCCCAATCGGGGTCTAAACCTCCCTCCCATGCCATCGCTCTCCAGCAAGCTTTTCCAGGTCGCCCAGCAGTACATTCCCGGCGGCGTTAATTCCCCTGTCCGCGCCTTCCGGAATGTCGGCGGCGAGCCGTTTTTCGTCCGTCGCGCGAAAGGCTCCCGCATCACCGATATCGATGGGAAAACCTACATCGACTACATCGGCTCTTGGGGCCCGAACATCCTTGGCCACGCCCCCACCGTCATCACTAACACCATCCACGAGGTCGCCAAGGACGGCATTTCCTTCGGCATCCCCAATCCTTTTGAGGTTGAAATGGCCCGCACGATTTGTGGCTGGGTTCCATCCGTTGAAAAAGTTCGCATGACCTCCTCCGGCACCGAAGCCACAATGTCCGCGATCCGCCTCGCCCGCGGCTTCACCAAGCGGGATCTCATCGTGAAATTCGACGGCTGCTACCATGGCCACTCCGATTCATTGCTGGTCGCCGCAGGCTCAGGAGCACTCACCCACGGCGAGCCGGATTCCGCCGGGGTCCCCAAAGCTTTCGCCGAAAAAACCATCGTCCTCCCTTACAATGACGCGGAAGCTCTTAAAGCGCTTTTCCAAGAAAAGGGTGAACTCATCGCCGCAATCATCGTCGAGTCCTATCCCGCCAACGCCGGCCTAGTGTTCCCCAAGGCTGGCTACCTCGAGCTCCTGTCCTCCATCACCAGAAAACACGGAGCCCTTCTCATCTTCGACGAAGTCATGACCGGCTTCCGCCTCGGCAAGGCCGGCGTCCAAGGCATCGAAAACATCACCCCCGACCTCTCGTGCTTCGGCAAAGTCATCGGCGGCGGCCTCCCTGTCGGAGCATTCGGCGGCCGCGCCGACATCATGGACATGCTAGCTCCCATCGGCCCCGTCTATCAGGCCGGCACCCTCTCCGGCAACCCTCTCGCCATGGCAGCCGGCTTGGCCCAACTTAAAGAACTCAACAACGGCGAACTCGACTCCACCGGTTCCGCAAAACCCAACGGCTTCGACCGCCTCGACTCGCTCGGCCGCCATTTTGAAACCGGCCTGCGCGGATTGATGGAGAAAAAGGGCATCCCCCACCGCATCAACCGCACCGGTTCCATGTTCTGTCTCTACTTCACCGACCGCGAGATCAATAACGTCACCGATGTCATGCAACAAGACCTCGAACTCTTCAAAAAGTTCTTCTGGGCCTGCCTGGAGAAGGGCGTTTACATCGCACCCTCCCCATACGAGACCGGCTTCCTAAGCCTCGCCCACAGTGAAGCCGACCTCGACGACACCCTCACCGTCTTTGAAGAAGCTTTGGCGGATATCTAACGTGGCGGCGGATTGCATCCGCCATGCCGAACTCAACACC
>JBGTDO010000014.1:0-7905 GCA_041748235.1 Akkermansiaceae bacterium
GCTCTTGCGCCTGCGGGCTTCGGCGATCCGGGCGGGCGTGAGGGTGGCGATGACTGCTTCATCGGTCAGGCCGGGCAGGGTCTGGAGGAGCTGCTTGAGGTAGGCTTCGACCGGGAGGTCATAACGGCGGCAGTTCTCTACGAGGGTGTAGATCGAGGCGGCGGCGTGTCCGGCGTCCTTGGAGCCGAAGAAGAGCCAGTTCTTGTGTCCGAGCTTGATCGGGCGGATGGCGTTTTCGGCCAGGTTGTTGTCGATCTCGATCCGGCCGTCACTCAGATACGCGCCAAGGCGTTCCCAGTTGCCAATGCCATAGACCAGCGCCTTGCCCATCGGTGTCTGCGGGCGATGACGGTGGAGCATGACATTCATGATTTTCCCGATGCGCTTGTAGATCATGGCGCTTTCTGCGGCTCGGACCGCTTCGCGCAGTGCGGGGCCTGCCTTGGCTTCGCGCAGCCGGGCCTCGATCCGGTAAAGGTTTCCTATCAACAACAGGATCAGTGCCGCCTGCGGGTGCGGCCCGGCCTCGATGACTTCATGGAAGTTGCGCCGGATGTGGGCGAGGCAGGCCATCAGGTCCAGGCTGCCGACAGGTTGCTGCTTTTGATAGCAGGTGTAAACGCTGTAGGCGTCGCATTGGATCGTGCCGACATATTTCACGCCGATCGTTTCGATGAGTTGTTCGGTGCCGCGCCCGACGCCCCAGTGGTAGAACAGGCTGCCGCCGGGCACGTTGACGACCCAGAGATACCCGAGCGGTGCCTTGCCGGCACCCGGACTGAGATAGCGGGCGGTGGTTTCGTCAACCTGGATGTAATCGGATGCGAGCGCTTCGCGCCGGATGGCCCGGACGACGGGATCGACCAAGCTGATGGCTTTGTGAATCCAGTGGATGATCAGATCGCGCGGGATGCCGACGCCCGCACGCTGGAAGATTTGTTCCTGACGGTAAAGCGGAAGGTGGTCGATGTATTTGCTGACCAGCATGAAGGCGAGAAGCGCGGCGCTCGGAAGGCCGCCAAGCAGCGGGGTGATCGGCGCGGGAGCGACGATGGGCGGCAGGTTGCGCTGTGCCTTGCGGCGGAACTTCGGACGGACGATGATGCGGCGAATGACTTTGGCGGGAATGAAGTCGAGCTGCTCGCTGACTTCCTCGCCGATGCGCTCGAAGGCATCGGGATCGGCGGCAACGAGATCGGGAATGACCTCCTCGGTTTCGATGGGTAGCTGGTCGAGCCCCTTGATGCGGGAGCGGTGGGCGCCGCGCTTTTTCGGGACACGTTTAGTTACGTTTGATGCGGCCTCCTCCGGTGCGTCCGCGTCGCTGGAGGCTTCCGGCTTTCCAGACATTTCCTCAAAAAGCCACGGCATCTGGGACGGGTCGATCTTTTCGCTCTTGGTGCCGTAGAAGCGCCGGATGAGGTGCTCGAGCTTCTGCTCAAGGATACGGTTCCGTTCCTTGAGGGCCTCGATTTCTAGGGCCTGGCGAGCGCAGATTTGTTCGAGCGTTTCGATGCCGTTTCTAGAGCAGAAGGCGCGCCATTTACTAGGTTTGCAGGAGTTTGATGAGAGCTTTTTTCAGTCGCGCTGATACCACGGGCGCATGGTGGCGGCGCGCAGGTCGATGCCGTCGAAAAGCAGCTGAAGGGCCTCGGGGGTGAGCGACAGGGAGGCGGCTTGGGAGGCGGCTTGGGAGGTGGCGGATTTGGGCCAGGAGAAGGTGCCGACCTCAAGGCGCTTTGCCAAAATGCAAACGCCGGTGCGGTCGTAGTAGAGGATTTTGAGACGGTTGCGGCGCTTGTTGGTGAAGGCGAAGATGCAGCCGCCCTCGAGACCCGCCGCCTTGATGCCGCCTGCGAGCGCGGCAAGGCCGTTGAAGGATTTGCGGAGATCCTGCGGCTCCAGCGCGAGGTGGATGTTGAGATTGGATGGGAAGCCGATCATCGCGCGGCCTCCTTTCCGTCGCGAAGGGCTTCGATGAGGATTGCGGCGAGGGGGATCTGATCGGCACTGGCAATCACGAGCGTCACGCGGTCATCGAATTCGACACGCATCTGGCGCTCGTGGGGCTGTTCAATGCGGACTTGGACGAATGAAACATCGGCGACACGCCACGGCTTGGTGGTAAGACATCTGGACATCCGCGCATGTTGCCGTGCCGAAGCCATGCGCGCTAGAAATCACCGAGGGTCGCGTTTACCCCGCTTACGGTCCCGGTGGCAAGGCGGCATGTGCATGCTCATGCTCATGGGACTGAGCTGATGCACATATCGGCTCGTGCAGGAGACCGCGAGATCGGCTCGCTATCAACTCTGGCCGTCTTTACTTTGACTGGTGGGGTGATAAGAACTTCGACCCAGTAATCATCATTGCAAATGTGGTGCGCAACGGACTTTGAGCAATGACACTAGGGACGGGTCCATGAATCCGTAGTTGTCAGGGATGTCGAGGACGGCGACGCGTTTTCCCGCTAGGATTTTGCCGAATTTCCGGTTCAGCCGGGTGCGGTGGATTTTCTCCATCACGATGATCAGATCCGCCCAGTTCACCTGCTCATGAGTTAGTGGAACCTCGGCATCACTGCTGAGCCCCGCTGAATCTACTTCAATGCCGGGATGCTCGAGGAAGATCGCCTCTGCGGTAGGGCTACGGAGCTTGTTTCGGGAGCAGAGAAAGAGGATGCGCTTTGACATCAGGTGGCGAGACGAACGGGACTTACTGCCCAGGCAGAATCTCGTCGAGGATGCGGTTTATGCCTTTTTCGGCCTGCTCGGACTGGGGGTGGATGCTGCGGGCTTTGAGATACCAGGTGAGGGCTGAGCCGGTTTGCTTGGGGGTGCGGGATTCGAATTGTCGGGCCTTGTCGAGGGCGAGCGTGAAGTCGGCGACCTTTGGCGCGAGGAGTTCGAGCTCACGACCGAGTTTCGGATCATCCGGAAATTGCTCGCGGATGTCGGCGAGCTGCTCCCATGCGCCGTAGTTCTGGTTGATGCGGGAGAATTCGCTGGCCTTGCCGAGAGCGGCTTCAATTTGTTGGAGGTTGCCCATGATTTGTTTGAAGGCGTCCTCTCGGGTGGCATCGCCTTGGATTGCGGGGGCGAGTTCATATTGGCGGCGGGCGATCTCGCGATAGTTTCCTTCCGAGAGGAGGCGGTCGAAATCGTTGCGGGCGGTGACGACGCCGCCGGAGTTGTTCACGAGGTTGCGGAATTCCTCGAGCTTCGGGTTGGTGGGCCAGATTTCGGTTGCGACCTTGATTTTCTCCGCAGCCTTCTCGGAATCGCGGGAGATTAAGTGAGTCTTAGCTTCCTCGATGGCGAGATCGGAAGCAAGGGTGTAGCCGGCGATAGCGGAATCAACTTTGGAGGAGGGGAAATCCTTGGCATTGGTCTTGAGATTGGTGGCGAGTTCTTTTGCGCGCACGTAGTCGCGTGCCTGAAGGGCGCCGTATAGCTCGTGGAGATCCCGGACGTAATCGGCGACGTGGCGCTTTTTATCGAGGGGAAGGGTGGCGACGGGAGCGAGGTACTCGCCGAGGGCGAAGGCCTCCATGAGGCGCTGGGAGGCGGAGTGGAGGTCGCCTCGGCTGAGCAGGAGGTCGAAGGCTTCGATGTATTTCGAGACTTCGCGAATGGCCTCGTTGGAGAGTGCGTCGAGTGAGGCGACGGTGGGGGAGATGCCGAGAGATTCGGAAAAGAGTTTTGAAACATCGGATCCCTGCTCAATGCGGAGGGTGGCGTCGCCGTCTTTCCAGATCTGGTTGTAGAAGCGGGCTGCCATGAGGACGTGTTCGTAGCGGCGCTGGACGAACCACTGGATCATGGAAACCTGATACTGGGCCTTGGTTTGGATGGTCTGGGCCTCGGTGCGGACGATGTTCTCTTTTTTAAGGATCTCGATCTCAGCGATACGGCGGAGGGTCTCGGCGTAACGGAGCGAGGTAACGCCGGAGCCGGGGGTGGTGGCGGTTCCGCTGGCGCCAGCGGCCTGCCCGGTTCCACCTCCTTCCTGAGAAGCGCCATTGCCGACGCCACGGGACTTGCCGAGGGTGCCTTCGCGATCGGTGCGGGCGGCCCAGTCGGCTTGGCGGATGATCTGAACTTTTTCCTCCTCGATGGATTGGTTGAGCTGCGCGAGGGAGCCGACGTCCTTTTTCGCCAGCATAGCCATGTAGATCGATTCTGCGAGGGAGATGCAGAGATTGGCATCGCCCGGGTAGGTGGAGGCGCGGGGCAGGAGCTTGAAGCCGCTGTAGAGATTGGGTCCGCCAGCACGGAAGGGCGAGATGGCGGCGAGGATCTCGTCGATGGTCTGGCGGTATTCCGCGGCCTCTTGGCTGTCTTCGGGCGGTTGGTTCAGGTATTTTTCAAAGCGGGCTTTGAGCAGGCGGTTGTCGCCGAGGGGGATGGCGACGCCTCCGACGGTGATGGTTTCCGCGGAGGGATCCAGCATGGGGATTTCCTGGCCGAGCGGCGAGGTGGCGGACTGGGCGGCGGGCGCGGGGCTGTTGTCAGTTGGAAGGGCGGCAGGCGAGGCTGCCTGGCTGTTGTCTGGCGGTGTGTAGACCTGGGCAAGGCCAGTGCCGCAGAGGAGAAGGATGAGCGAAGAAAATTTTTTCATGGTAGCTGGAAGTCGATAGCTCGAAAAGGAGCTGGAGGATGTATCAAAGGCGGGTGATGTCGGTGGCGACGGGAATGCCGCCCTGCTCGAACTCGACCTTGATGGCGAAGCGCTGCTCGCGCTCAATGTTGACGTTGTTGAATTTCTCGGGGATCACGACGGGCACGACCTCTTCGCCGGAATCTGTTTTGACACGGACGCTGATTACGGAGGAGGTATTGCCGTCGCGGAAGAACCGCTCGTCGATCTTGCCTTCGATGAGGTATTCGTTGCTGCGGAGGCTGTTGCCATTTTCGAGCAATTCTTGGACGGAGAGCGGGGTGGCGTCGGCGAACGAGGGGGCTTTGTTGGTCAGCATGAGCCGACCGACGAAAATGGCAGCGATGACAGCGGCGATGATGCCGACGATCAGGAGAGGATTGGTGCTTGAGCTAGCGCGACGGGCCATGGTTTTGAAGTGGGTTGATTAAGTATGAACAATGACGTGAATGGGATGATTGGAAAGTGTCATTCCAGTTATTCCAGTTCCTACTCCCACTGCGGGCGACGGGTGCCGATCCATGCGAGGGTGAGAGCGCCGACGATGTGGATGCCTAGGGTGAACATGCAGACGCTTTGGCTGGAGAGCGAGGTATCAATTACGGATTTCACTGCTCCGTGGACCTGGGCCTGCAGAGCCTGGACGGAGCCGGACCAAGCCCAGTATGCTGAAATAAACGGCCGGGTGAAGACTTCAATGCGCTCGGGCAGCGCGAGAACGGCGCCGGAGAGGGGAAGCTGAAAGCCGACGAGATAGATCGAGAGTAGGGAGGCCTGCTCGGCGGTGCGCATGAGGGCGGAGATCGCCAGGCAGATGGATGTCATTGCGGCGTTAACCAACAAAAGGAAGATCGCGTGCTGGATGAAATCCCCCCGAAAGGGTGCGAAGAAGTTGACAAAGAAGGCCATCCATAAGGACTGGGCGATGACGAGGCAGGAAAGGAAGGCGATCTTCGAGGACAGATAGGCCATCGGCCTGAGCCCTCCGAATTTCTCCTTTTCATAGATCGGTCGCTCGCCAGCAATCTCCCTGGCGGAGTTGTTCGAGCCCATCAGAGCCAGCAGGACGACCTGGAACATGATAATGCCCGAGATTGCCGAGCCGACCTTTGCCTGATCGGCGCGGACCGACTGCTGCTCTTGGATTTCCTGAAAAACGTTGTCCTGGCGGACGTCGGAGTAGCGGCGGATGTTGCCGGAAGCCTTGTCGCTGAAGAGGGCGACGAGGGCGGGGAAGCATATGAGGATGGCGAGCTGGAGGAAGACCTGGCCACGATCGCGGAAGAAAATCCGCCAGCGGCGGGAAAGGAGTGTGGCGAACTGGGAGAAGAAGCCGGGAAGGCGGGTTTCGGAATCAGCGGGCTTTGTCGGCGCCGTCTCCGGTTCCGAGGAGTCTTCCGAAAGCGGGCCGGTGGAGTGAGAATCGATCCCAAGGTCGCCGCTGGCGATGAGGCGTTCTCGGTTTTTTTCCAGCATGGAATAATAAGAGACGCAGTGTTTTTGCCACGATGCCTGCCAGCGTTCGGAAGCTTGGCTGGCGAGGCGGGGATAGACTTCCTCGGTGTCTTTGACGGAGAAATAATGGGTCAGCTGATCCGGTGGGCCGTGGAAGGCGACGCGACCCTCGTGTAGGACGAGGATTGAATCGTAAAGCTCTAGGTGGGCGAGTGAGTGGGTGACGGAGAGGACGATGCGGCCGTCCTTGCGGGATAAATCGTGGAGTAGCCGGACGATCTCGCGCTCCGAGCGTGGGTCGAGGCCGGAGGTCACTTCGTCGCAGAGAAGGATTTTTGGATCGGAAACGAGTTCCATCGCGAGACCGAGGCGGCGCTTTTGACCGCCGGAAAGCACCTTGACTGTGCGGTCACTGATTGGTCCGAGGCCGGTTTCCTCAAGCACCCGATCGATGCGGTGGTCGAGTTCGGCGACGTTCTTGGTTCTCACGCGCAGCCGGGTGGCGGCTTCAACCGATTCGTCCACGGTGAGGGGATCGTAAGCGATGGAGAACTGGGGCACGTAACCCATCTCCGACGGGGAGAAGTCACCGTCCTGGGAGAGGTTCCGGCCTTCCCAGAACAAGGCACCATCCGATTCCGGATTCAGACCAGCGATCGTTTTCAAAAGCGTTGTCTTGCCACAGCCGGACGGCCCGACAATTGCCATGAAGTGGCCTTTGGGAATCTTGATGGATACCTTGTCCACGAGATTCACCTCCTCGCCGCTCTTCTTGATGGTGAAACAAACGTCTTTTAGTTCTAGCACGAATACTATGGTAAGGATTTGAAACGTGGACTTTCAGGGCTGACTATCGACTTTTTTGAAAAAACATCCGTGGGTCACTTCGGCTCCAGCGGGATGATCCGGATCTTGGAAGGCTTTTGGCTATGGATCGCTCCGAGCAAGGTGGGACTGGAGCTGGTGTGCTGGCTCGCGCCGGGGTCGAGAGCGTTACGGAGGGCTCCTTCGACGAGCTGGCCGCAATGAATTTTCATGGGCGGAAGCGCTCCCAAGTCACCGGCTAGGTCCTGAGCGCTGAGATGTTGAGCCTCCTCGGGCGTCTTCCCTTTAAGGAGCTGGGTGGCGATGGATGCGACGGCGATCGCCGTCTGGCATCCGAAGGCTTGGAAGGAGGCGCGGTCGATGACCCGCTTGCCGTCTTTCTCGGTGAACTTCAGCCACATCCGCATCATATCGCCGCACTCCGGAGAGCCGACGGTTCCGACGGCGTCTGCGTCCGCGAGCTCGCCTTGGTTCTGCGGGTTGGCCAGCGCCTCTTCGATTTTCTCCTCAAAACTGCTCATGTGGGAACTGTGGGTCGGCGCGAATGGAATTTCGAGAAAAGTTTGCCCGATTCTTCTGGTAGATATGTGGGAGTGATCCCGTAGAAAGTGCTCTGGCCCGGTTGATGTGGAAATCACGGAGCCCGCTGGAATACTGAACTGTGATTTATAAAAACTTGGGAGCTGTCTCCTTACTGTTATCCTCAGCGGGGTTTGGCTGGACGTCATCGCAGGAGCCACCTGACCAGCTGCTGAACTCATTGTCCTACCGTTAGGACTGGGCCTTGCTGTTTTCGACAAGGTCGTGATTGTTTCCCAATCACTCAATCACTCAATCACTCAATCTGCTCAAGCTGACGGAGAAGAACGGGGACGGAGCGGGATATTACCCTAAAGAGGAAAATGAAATGATCGCCCAATCCCCTCAAGTGTTGTAACCACAAGGGCATGGAAGCCACAGCAACCT